>JADFLG010000128.1 GCA_022564545.1 Chloroflexota bacterium
CGAAATTGATGCTCCTATAGAAGTCAAGCGGCCTTTTTCAGGCTCTGCTGGTCGAGGTTTCGGAGGATTTTGAAGACCTCTCTTGCGACGATCCGCTTGAGGCACCGGATTATCTCCATCTTGCCCTTTCCTTCCTTCGTGCGCCGTTCCATGTATGCCCTGGTCCGTGCATCGTGCCTCAGCCTCACGATGACTATCTGGTGCAGCGCGGCATTTGCCCTCCTGTCGCCCCCATGGTTCAGCCGGTGGCGATTGGTCTTGCCCGACGATGCGGGCACCGGGCTCACGCCGCACAGTGCGGCGAAGGCCGCCTCCGACCTCATGCGCTCAGGGTTGTCGCCGGCCGTGATGAGCAGGGCGGCGGCGGTGTTCGGCCCGATGCAGTAGGCCCCGGTAAGCTCCGGCGCGGTCTCCTCCGTCAGCCTTTTCAACACAACGTCGAGCGTACTGATCTCGGCAGCCAGGTACTGGTGGCGCCGGGCGATGGACCGCAGAACGAACTTTGCTGTAGACACGACCGTCGTAAGTTTCCCTGGGCGGAGGTTGCTGCAGCGTTTGACGAGCTTTCCCGTCGAGAGGCCGTCAAGCACACCCTGGAGTTCTGCAGGGGCGGTTGTCACCAGCGAATGGATCTGGTTCGATGCCTGAGTGCAGGCCTTGACCGCAGAGCTCCTGGCGATACTCAGTGCCCGGATCATCTCGACATTGCCTGTACCCGACTTCGGGGTCCCCGTTGCCGTGCCGGCCAGCACCGACCGGGCAGCCGACTCTGCATCTATCGAATCGCTCTTGCCGAGCCTCCGCCGGACCGACCTGTCAGGGCGGTTGACCTCAATGACCACGTGGTCGCGCCGAGCAAGGAACCGCGACAGTCCTGCGCCATACGAGCCGGTGCCCTCGACCCCGAAGGCAACTACTTCTCCAAGCCCTCTGGCCCACCGGTCGAGGTCACCGTACCCGCTCGTCGTGGTCCGCAGCCGGTACTCGCCAAGCAGGCCCCCGAGGTGGTCGATCGCCACCGCCACGTGCTCGTCCTTGTGTGTATCGACTCCTACGATTACCCGTGCGGGCCCAAAATGTGCAATTCTAGTCACAGCTGTCTCCTCGTAATGGTGGGGTGGCTACCACTGATCAGGCGAGCGGGACAGGACAGTGAGGTGGCAATAGCCAGGCTCCTATTAAGTCACTGCTCGTCTGGTCCGTGGTTCAAACGGACCTCCCCTGAACCGGGCCGACAGATCAATTCGAAGGCAGTTAGCCAGTCATTGCGTGGGTCAGACCCGGCCAGGGGATACCAGCATTAATATCATCACTGTCATTGCGAGGAGTTCGACGACGTGGCAATCCCCAGCTTCGAGCGAACGGTGCTGGCATCAACTTGGCCTTCATCAGCAACACAGATGCCCCACTGAGTAGACAGGAAGAACTACGCCAAGCTCAATAGAGGCTGAATTGCAAAGTCGCTCCATGTCGTAGTCTGATTGCCACGTCGTCGGACTCCTCGCAATGACAGTGGCCCCGCCCCGCCCTCGCGGCCAACGGGCACCCGCGGTTTTGCTCAGGGTGTGGCGCTAAGCGAACGGCCGCTAGCGGGTCGCTTCTGCACCGGTATCCGGATCTTCCGGAACGATCAGGCCGTAGTCGTCGTCGTGACGTCGGTACACGATGCTTATCTCGCCGCCTTCCGTGTTCCGGAACACGTAAAAGTTGTGCCCGAGCAATTCCATTTGCGCGGCGGCGTCCTCAACCGATTCCAGTGCGACCGCGTGCCGCTTTGTTCGGACCAGTTGACCGTGCTCGAGAGTCTGGACATCGCTTTCGCCTGTCTCGTCGCCAGAAGCTGTTTGCGCCAACTGTTCTGCGATGGCCTGTCCCAGACCGCCCTCAGCATCTCTCCGGGCTTTTCTGGAATAGCGGGTCTTATACCTGCTGATCTGTCGGGTAAGCGTGTCCAAAACGTTATCGATTGCCGTATACGGTGTGTCGCCGCGTGTTTCGCCGCGTATAACACCCCGCTTCATCCTGATCGTCACTTCAGCGATGTAACGCTCATCCTCTTTTTGAGTTTGCTCTTTTCGGATCAGCAGAAATACAGGCACCGGATCACGAAACCTTCGATCAAGGATGCTCAGCCGTTTCTCGGCGTATTTCCTGATCGCGTCGGTGAGAGTCGTGTTGTTCGCGGTGATTGTAAGTTCCACGTTTCCCCCAATTCGGTTCCATATATTTTCGCGACCTTTTCTCGTGAATCAGGCCGTGAATTAGGCCGCGGCCGGGTAGTTAGTTATTCTATTGCCGCCACGCCACGCGAATGCCAGGCCAGCCATGAATTTTCGCAGCTAATGATCGCTACTCTCAAGGATTTCACCTCGTACGCACTTAACCTGGTATTTCCACCTTCCTGCGTCCATTGCGGCAGGGAGGGAGAATTACTTTGCCATATCTGTGTTGCGGAGTCGACCACGGTGCAGTCAAACTGGTGTAGAAAGTGCGCGGAACCGCTAACCAGGGCTGGCACTTGCACGCGATGCGTGGCCGAGCGCTCAAGCCTCGACCGCCTGTACTCTTCCTATATGTACGACAGCCCCGTCGGATCGGCGATCAAGGCGTTTAAGTTTGACGACATTCGGGCGCTGGGCCCGGTGCTTGCCGAACTGTTCAACATTGAAGCCATGCGCCGGAGCAATGCGGAACTTGCAGTACCGGTCCCGCTTCACAGCTCACGGTCGCGTGCACGGGGCTACAACCAGTCCGAGGTCCTTGGACGACTTCTTTCGCGTCGTCTCGGAATTGAATTTCGCGACGACGTTCTGGTCCGTGTTCGTGATACAACTCCGCAGACCGGGCAGCCCACCGCGGTAGCCCGGCAGCGGTCGCTGGCGAGCGTTTTCGAGGTCAGGTCCGGTGTTACCGGCAGCATGACCAAAAACATCGCCAGAGACATCGACGGAAAGCGGGTTCTCCTGGTGGACGACGTTTTTACCACCGGCAGCACAGTGAAGTCATGTGCTGCCACTCTGAAATCTGCGGGTGCAAGCTGGGTGGGCGTCGTAACGCTCGCCGTGCAGCCGATCGGAGCCCTGAAATGACGGCTGTATGAGCGGCCCCTGAAATGGGATCACCCGAAAAGAATTTACCCAATATGACTTCTCGATGAGCGACATTCGGGCAGTGTTTTTCGATCTTTACGGCACCCTTGCCGGGTTCGACCCGCCGCGGGAAGTGTTACAAGCGCGGGCTGCGGCGATATTTGGCTTTGAGGTGACGAAACAGGGCATCGACGCTGGGTATCACATGGCGGACGAGTTCTTGACTGGCCAGAACGCCACCCGGCCGGTGAGGACATTGAACGCCAACGAGCAATGGGCGTTCTTTTCACGCTTCGAGCAGTTGATACTCCAGGGAGCGGGGCACGAAGTTGACCTTTCGACGGCCGCGAAAGTGTGGCGTGAAGTGCAAAAACAGGAACATCGGTTCGCGTTGTTTCCTGATGTGATCGACGGACTCGACCAGCTCAGATCGCGCGGACTGATCGTCGCAGCAATATCGAACATCAATCAATCTGCACAGAAATTGTGCGAGGAGATGAATCTGACCGGCCACGTTGACTTTGCGACTACGTCCGGCGAGACAGGGTACGAAAAACCCGACCCAAGAATTTTTGAAGCAGCGCTGCGAAAGGCCCGCGTAATTGCGAGCGAGGCTGTGTTCATCGGCGATCAACTCGAGTCAGATATTTACGGAGCGGAAAATGCTGGTATGCGGCCGATCTTGATGGACAGATTTGACGGGTATCCGAACTATGTAAAACATCCGCGAGTAACTGATATGGAGTCGACGATAGCGCTGATCGCCGAAATGATGGCCGAATAGCGCGTATCATCCTCGGCTATCGTCCAATCCAGTTTTTTCTTCCAGCATCACGCGAAGAATCCCAGGAAATACACAGATGAAAATTGAACGAGTCGAATCGGTCCTCGCCGGAAACATGCAGATCGTCCGGATATTTACCGATAGCGGTCTGGAAGGCATCGGGCAATCGGCCTGCTGGGGGTACCTGGAGGCCACCGACGCCGTCGTAGTGAAATTCTCTGAGTACCTTGTCGGTAAAGACCCGCTTCAGATAGAGCATCACTGGCAGTACCTGTACCGGATGGGGCCGTTCAGGGGTTCAGTGCTTTCGGGGGCGCTCAGTGCGGTCGATATTGCGCTGTGGGACATCAAGGGAAAATCTTTTGAGGCTCCTGTCTGGCAGTTGCTGGGTGGCAAAGTGCGGGAGAAAATTCGTCTTCATCTGCTGATGGGTGGAAGCATGCAGGACGGGACGACCGTTGCCGAGGGTTTGCGGCTGAATGCCCTGGCCGCGGCTGAAGAGGGGTTTACGGCGATCAAGACCGACCCGCTGCCGGTCGGATTCGAGTCGATGACCCTTTCCCGGCTGATTCACGACACACGTGAGAATGTTGCGGCAATGCGCGAGGGCGCGGGGCTCGACGTAGACATAATCCTCGAGATCCACCGGAAGCTGACCCCGATGAACGCGATTGCGCTTGCCGAGCAACTCGTCGAGTTCAGGCCGTTGTTCTTCGAAGACCCGGTGCAGATCGATTCAATCAAGTCACAGGGTGAGATTGCCCGGCGCACGACTCTTCCGGTCGCCAACGGCGAACGAATGCACACGATCTGGGAGTTCAGGGAGCTGTTCGAGGCGGGCGGGAGCCAGTACGTGAGGCCCGACCTCGGACTGGGCGGGGGCATTACCCATGTGAAGAAGATCGCAGCTCTTGCCGAGTCGTACCACTCGGCGCTTGTGACTCACAACTTTCTCGGCCCGGTGCTCACCGCGGCTTGCTGCAACATCGATACGTCGATTCCGAACTTCCTGACGCAGGAGTACTCGAAGGAAGACGAAGCTCCTTCCAACTCGATGTTCAGCACGGCCTGGAAGCGTGAGGGCGGGTTTATCCAGGTGCCCGATTCACCGGGAATCGGCGTCACGGTCGATGGCGACGCCCTGAAGGCCACACCGTTCGAGCCACGGGGCCTGCAGAACATCCCGATGCGCACCGACGGGTCGGTCGGCTACTCGGTTTAGTGGCGCAGGCTGCGTTCCTTCTCCCCGGGGAGAAGGTTAGGTTGAGGGGAATGCTTTCGGCCGTATAAATGCCATCGAAAGCGTGCTGCCTACTCAGCAACATCCCCCTCACCCCAACCCTCTCCCCGAGGAGAGGGAGTTAAGCTAGCGCGCAGCTACGCCACGCGGTACGCTCCGGAGATACCTTTTGCCTGAACCGGAGCGAACATTGCCCAACGCCGCGCCCAACCCCGTATCCAATCCGCATCGCCTTCCCACCACCGTGGTGCCGTCGCACTATCGCATCACCCTTGAGCCGAACCTCGACGAAGCGACGTTTTCGGGCACTGTCGAGATCGAAGTAGAGGTCAGGCATGCGACGGACCAGATTCAGCTCAACTCCGCCGAGCTTCAAATATCGTCGGCGTGGATGCTCGATGCAGTTGGTGCGAGGACAGACGCGACCCTGGTCGAGCACGACGAGGACCTGGAAAGGGTGTCGCTGGGCTTTGGTTCAAAACTAACGCCGGGTCCGTACACGATCGGCGCTGAGTTCACAGGAGTCCTGAACGATCAGCTCCGCGGTTTCTATCGTTCGACGTTTACCGACGACGATGGCGTCGAGCACACGATCGCCACCACGCAGTTCGAGAGCACCAACGCCAGGCGGGCGTTCCCGTGTTTCGACGAGCCCGCGTTCAAGGCGTCGTTCGGTGTGACACTTGTTGTCCCAGAGGGTGAGTTCGTGGTCTCGAACGGTCCGACGATCTCCGAAACCGATCTTGGCGACGGACGAAAGCGGGTGGTGTTCGAGGACACGATGGTCATGTCGACATACCTGGTGGCGTTCATCGTGGGTCCGTTCGAGGCGACCGACCCTGTGGATGTCGGCGGCGTGCCGCTCCGAATCGTTCACCCGATTGGCAAGGGGCACCTGACCGGCTACGCGCTCGAAGCTGGAGCGTTCGCCCTGAAGTTCTTCACGAACTACTACGGCATTCCGTATCCGGGCCAGAAACTCGACATGGTGGCGGTGCCCGACTTCGCGTTCGGCGCGATGGAAAACCTCGGCTGCATTACCTACCGGGAGGTCCTGCTGCTCGTCGACAAGTCGCGCTCGACCGAGTCAGAACTGCTCCGGGTCGCCGACGTAATCGCGCACGAAATCGCTCACATGTGGTTTGGCGACCTCGTGACGATGGAGTGGTGGAACGGAATCTGGCTGAACGAGGCGTTCGCTACTTTCATGGCGACCATGTCTTCCGACAATTTCAACAGTGAATGGGGTCGCTGGAACCAGTTCAGCCTGGAACGATCAATGGCATTCGATGTCGATTCGCTTGCGAACACCCGGCCAATCGAAATCGAGGTTAATTCGCCGGTCGATGCCGAGGGCATGTTCGACCTCCTCACCTACCAAAAGGGCGGGTCGGTGCTGCGGATGCTCGAACAGTTCCTTGGCGAAGAAGAGTTTCGTGACGGGATCAGCTACTACCTGAACAAGCACAAGTACAAGAACACCGAGACGGGCGACCTGTGGGATGCGATCGAGCATGTCACGCAGCAGCCTGCCCGCCGGATCATGGATTCGTGGATTTTCCAGCGTGGCTACCCGCTGGTGAGCGCCTCGATTTCCGAGGATGGCTCGACCATAACGTTGGAGCAGGACCGGTTCCTGTACACCGAGGGCGAAGAAGCCGACACCACGATCTGGTCGGTCCCGGTCGTCATGAAAGTCGGCTCTGATTCCAGCGTTTCGGAAATTCGGTATCTCCTCGAAGAAAAATCGGCAGTGGTCAAACTCGATTCGCCTGCCGATTGGGCAGTAGTAAATGCAGGTGGAAACGGATTCTTCCGAACGCGCTACTCCAGCGCATTGCTCAAGGCGCTTTCGGGCAGCATGTTCGAGAACCTTACGCCTATCGAGCGGTTCGGCCTTGTCGACGACACATGGTCGTCAGTAATGGCCGGTCGCACTTCGGCTACGGGGGCCCTCGAGTTTGTCCGAAGTTTCCAGGATGAGACCGATCTTGACGTTTGGACTGCCCTTTCGGGCTGCCTCAGTGGGCTCGACAAGCTCGTTGAAGGCGATGTGCGCGAACGGTACCAGGGGGTGGTGCGTGATCTTATACAGCCAGCGTTGGACCGCCTCGGCTGGGAGCCGAGAGACAGCGATTCGTCGAGGGACCTTGAACTTAGAGGTCGCCTTATACCCATGCTCGCGATCCTCGGCGACGATGCCCTGGCGCAAAAGAATGCACGCGGCCTCCACGACTCGTACCTGCGGGACGCGGGCTCGGTTGAGCCGAACATCGCCGCCGCTGCCACCGGAGTTGTCGCGTCGAAGGGCGGACCTGCCGAATACGAGGTTTTCCTGGCCAAACATAATGACCCGGCAACTCCGCAGGAGGAACGGCGGTACCAGTCGGCCCTGGCGGGGTTCCCGGATGAGGCGGAGATGAAGCGGACGCTCGACATGACATTGAGCGGCGCGGTTCGCACGCAGGACGCTCCCTACCTGCTTGCCGTGTGTTTGCGGAACCGCGAGCAGGGCTATCTCGCCTGGCAATTCATCAAGGACAACTGGGACAGGATAAACGAAGTGTTCCCATCGAACAGCATCGTGCGAATGGTGTCGGGTATCACGTCGCTGAGCAAGAGGGAGCAGGCCGACGATATTATTGCGTTCTTCGAGGACCACGAGGTTCCGCAGGGCCAGTTGACGCTTCAACAGATGCTGGAGAAGCTCCGGGTGAACGTTGC
>JADFLG010000129.1 GCA_022564545.1 Chloroflexota bacterium
ATCGAAGTTCCCGACGATTACATTCCCTGGTCGGACGTCGCCGTTCTTAGCTCTGTACTCGGTTCCTGATGACGCCCCTGCTCGGTAAATATGTCCCCGGCACTGGCATTCAGAGCACCTTGAGCACGAGTCGGCAGCGTTGCCAACAGATCTGAAGAACCAGCCTGCGAATCAGATTCCACCCCTTGAACTGTCACTCAACGGGACGTACCGTCGGTACCTCGACTGCACTAGCCCGCTCGGAAAGCCCTGCGTTTCGACGTGTTCGAGCTGTACGTCGGCGTCCAAATCGCCGAACAAAGGAATCCCCGAACCCAGGAGCACCGGCATCCGACTCAGTATCAACTCGTCGACCAGCACGGCGCGCAGAAATCTCTGAACGGTGATTCCGCCGTCCACATAAATGTGCCGAGCGCCCGCACCGGCCAGTAGTTCAACCAGATCTACGGGTTCCATCGATAAAATTTCCAGCTTCCCAACCAGGTGCTCTGCGACATCTCTGTCGTTCAGCGTCGAGCTCAGAACAATCGTCCGCTTACCCTCGTACGGCCACTCACCAGATGCAGCGACGAACTCGTAAGTCCCGCGACCCATCACCCTCGTGTCAATAGAGTCGAAAAAATTCTGAAAGCCGTAGTCCTCGCCGCCAGAATCATGCTCGAGCCAATCAAGGCGACCGTCCAAACGTGCGATGAACCCGTCCAGGCTGGTAGCTATGTAGACCGAAACTTTTGGGTGCAATTCAAGCGCGCCTCAGCTTCCTGGTAAACCAGAGCACTGTCGAATCATCGACGACGATCGACTGATCGTGTCGCACAGGTTCACGATTTTGCGTCAAGCCCCTGCCGTCAGGCAGATACCCTCGCTGCGGATATATCCGCTGCGCCTGGCCGTAATCCGGGGTCATCCCAACGCCTATACCTGCAAAGTCCGCTCGCGTCGCGATTTTCGCTTCAGCTGCATCGAGCAGCGCATTTCCGATTCCTCGTCGGCGAAAGCGGGGCAATACGTTCAGATCAACAATTTCCGGAATGCCCTTGTCAGCAAACGGGCTGTACGTCGACTCCCACTCCACTGTCACATACCCGACAAATTCCGAATCGACGTGCGCGACGAACACCTCCCGTCGCCCTTGCGTTTGATCATTGAAGTAGCGTTCGAACTGTTCGACCGTTTTATTCCAGCCAATCACAGCAAATGCATCAGAAATCACCCGGGCGTCCGTGGATTTCAAAGAACGGATTTTCAATCCTGGTACGTCAACCATTACTTCACTCGTCTCAAACCAATCTCAGTGGAGGTCCGACTCCTGATGCAGGCCTTCCCCCCGATTCAATCGACATTGAACCAGACCAGGTAATCGTGGCCTCGCAGCCGGCCACTTCTCATCAGGACCATCGTGCCTCGACTTGCCTGACCACGGCAAGTCAAAAAAAGATGGCCGTTTTAGCGTAATTACGCCAAATAGGGAGCCTCCTGTCTCGCGGTGCATGAAATGCTCAGCGACAACAGGAGGCTCCCCTTCACCTGCTAACGACCTCGACTTGAGGTGCGGCTAGTCGGCCCCGGCAGGGACGCTTTCAGCACCAGCGCCAGAGGAACTTTCCACCTCGGCCGGTACAGAGTCCGAAGACACGTCCTCTAACTCTGCCTGGACGGACCGGCTCCGCCGGGGGACCAGGGCGAGTGCTACGACTATCCCCAATCCCACGAATCCAGCGGCCGCCAGGAACGCGATGTTCAGTGCGTCCACAAAAGAGGCATGTGCCGATTCGGTCACCACGAGCGCCACGTCGGCCGGCAACTCGGCTGCAATTGACCCAACCGCGCCGATGCTGTTGCCGATCGCCTCCGACACACCGTCCGGGACAAGTCCCGAAATGGCGTCGGTCACGTTGGTCCGGTAAAGACTTGCGGCCAGGCTGCCAAGTATTGCCACTCCGAGCACGAAGCCGAGTTCTCGTGACAGGTCGTTCATGGCCGAGCCGACGCCGGCGTCGTTTACCGGAACGGAAGCCATGATCGTGTCGGTCACAGTAGGCATCGCCATCCCAAACCCGATGCCGAAAATCATCATTCCGACAATCGGAATCCAGATGGCAGTATCGACTTCAAGCTGGCTGAATACGGCAATTCCAATCATCACGATCAGCCCGGCTGTGACAATTGTGAATTTCGGACCGATCGAAGGGACCGTTTTCGAGGAGATCCCGGTTCCCATGATCATCATGGGAGCGACCGGCGTGAGGGCCAGCCCTGCGACCAGTGCGGTGCGTCCCTGCACCAGCTGGTAGAACTGGGTCGTGAAGAAGAAGATTCCCACGACGCCCAGGAAGAACAGCATGATCACTGTAAACGACCCGGTGAAGTCGGCACGTTTGAAGTAGTGCAGTGGCAGCATCGGGTGGGAGCTTCTCGCCTCAACAATGGCGAAGAGTGCCAGCAGTGCGGCACCACCAATGAGCGAACCGAGGATTTCACCTGAAGTCCAGCCAGCCTCGCCGCCCTGAATGATGCCGTAAACGACGGCAAGCAGACCGCCGGTGGCCAGAACGGCCCCGGCGTAGTCGATCGGGCGACGCCGGGAGTCTTTGGATTCCGGGATGAACTTGAGGCCGATCAGCGAGAGCACCACTACAGGAATGTTGAGCCAGAAGACGGCCGACCAGCTAATTTCGTCGACCAGGTAGCCACCCAGCGCCGGACCGACGGCAATTCCCATCGAACCGATGGCGGTCCAGATTATGATCGCCTTCGCACGTTCGGTCCTCGGAAATACATCCGTGATGATCGAGAGTGTTGAGGGCAGTGCGAACGCTGCGCCCAGTCCCTGGATGCCTCGCATCACAACCAGCGTTGTCGAATCTTCGGCAAGTGCGGCACCTACCGCGCCCAGGCCGAATACAACCATGCCGCCGGCCAGCGCCCTTCGCCTGCCAAACCGGTCGCCCAGGCTGCCACCGACCAGCAGCAGGCCAGCCAGGATCAGGCTGTACATGTTCACGACCCATTGCAAGACCGAGTTGTTCGCACCGAAGTCCCGCGCGATTGCGGGAAGGGCGGTGTTAACAACGGTGCCGTCTAGAAAGATCATGAAGGTTGACAGGGATAAAAATCCCAGGATGACGTTCTTGCGCAACTTGCGCCCGTTTTGAACATCTGGACCCGTGTCAGGCGTCCCGATTGTTGCCTCAGCTGTTGAGCTGCTCACTGTTTTCTCCTCATGTGCCTTGATTTTGTTCACTGTCTGTCGGGTCGAGAAATACTCGGCCGGGGGTGTTTTCAGATTGCGAGTGCGACTGGCGTCGCACTGGCTGAATTCAGGCCGACATTCCGGTTAGCGGTGCCAATTTCGTGGTTCTGCATGTAGCGATTATCTAAACCGGCTGGCCGACCTTTTTATTTTCATAAATTGCTCGTTGGTTACGATAGTTAGAATGTCCCTTCGCTAACTTCCTGCGCGAGCGGTCGTGCGAGGGATGTGGGGTTTTGTCAGGAACGTGCCGGTCAGGAAGGATTCTGCGATTTGCTGTGCGGGGCCCATGTCCTTGTCGGGCTCCCATGCGGCCAGAACCGTTAGTCCGATAAACATGGAATAGACAGCGTCCATTACCGCTTCGGCGGGCAGGTCGGGATTGATTTGGCCGTCTGCCTGCGCCCGTCTGGTCGTGCGCAGTGAAATCGGCCTGTTGGTCGCGTTCAAGCGCATTTGCGACGCATGGATCCGCTCGTTGATCAGCGCCTCCGCCCACAGGAACGTGGCAACCCGGCTGTCGACTTTCCGCCCGGGCCCCATAGTCACCTGCATTGCGTACCTGAACATGGTGAGCATTTCTTCTAGTGCGTCCACATTGACGATGTTGCGTTCCCAGGCCGCGATGTCGTACTGACTGGAACGCTCTCTGAGTCCATCGACGATGTCCTCTTTGCTCTTGAAATAGTGGTAGACGGCCCCTCTGGACAGACCGGCTTCGATGCGGATGTCTTCAAGCGTGGTGGCGTGGATACCCAGCCGGGCGAAGCAGACTTCTGCGGCGCTGATGATCGTTTGCCGCCGCTCTTCCAGGTATTCTTCTGTGACCTTCGGGGACATCCGCCCGGTCCTTTCAAATAAAATCGGCCAGTCAGCCGGTATAGCGGTATATATGATGCACCTGATCGCCAGGGGATGCAATTCCGGTCACTGCCCGCATTTCTATATCCGCAAAGGCGATAAAATCAGCTTGATCCTGCGCGGGGTGCCGAATGAACTGGAAACTGTCAGCGTTTGCTGATGAAATTGGACCCGACCCCGTGCTTCAGTTCTCGACGCTGCAGCGACTGGGCGTTGGTGAGATTCAGTTGCGCGGCGCCTGGGGCAAGAACGTCATGGACCTGTCGGCCAGCGAGCTCAGTGACCTCAGGAGCATAGCGGGTGTCCACGGCCTGGGCTTCCACGCGATCGGCAGTCCGCTCGGCAAGGTGAATATCTCCGAGGACCCCCAGATATCGATTGACGGCGTTAGAGCTGCCGCAAGTGCAGCTCGGGCCGTGGGCGCAGAAAGGGTCAGAATTTTCTCGTTCTACCGGGATTCAGGAGTATCGACCGAAGATATTCGTTCCAGGGTAATCGACCGGCTGGGTTTGATGCTTGAAGCGGCGGAGCAGTCGGGTGTGACTCTGATTCACGAGAACGAGAAGGATATTTACGGCGATATCGCCGACCGTTGCCTCGACCTCGCCAGAAGTCTGCCTGGACTCGGACTTTGCTTCGATTTCTCGAACTTTATCCAGTGCGGCGAAGCCACACTGGAATGCTGGAGCAAATTGCGTGAGCACGTTGTCTACTTCGATGTCAAGGACGCCATAGCGTCGACTGGAAAGGTAGTGCCTGCCGGTGAAGGGGATGGTCGTTTAGAGGAGATATTCCGTGACGCGCTCGGGCGCGGGTTCAATGATCGGTTCAACCTGGAGCCGCACCTGACGAGCGGCGGCCAGTTCGGAGGTTCAACAACACCCGAGTTGTTCGAGGTGGCCGTAAATGCGCTGAAGCTGGTTCTCACTCGGGCCAGCCAATGAACCAACGGTGACACCAACCCTGCCCCGGGCAAGCGTGACACAGTCGTACGCCCCCGGCTAAACTGACCCCGGCACGCACTGCTCCGAAGAACGGGCCAACGAATCAGCCAACACTAATCGACCTCTCGAAAAACGTGCCGAGGCACCATGACCGTACCGCCATTCATCGACACCCACCACCACCTCTGGGACCTTGAGAACAACTCGTACCCGTGGCTGAAAGAGGACGTCGGCCACTTCATCGGCGATTACTCGGCGATCCGGCAAACATACCTGATCTCAGACTTTCACAGGGGCGCGAACGGCCTGCCGCTCAAGAAATCTGTCCATGTGCAGGCCGAGTGGGACCACGACGCCGATCCCGTGGGCGAGACCGCATGGTTGCAGGGCGTTGCCGACGACCCGGCTTCAAACGGCATGCCAAACGCCATCATCGCCTATGCGAACCTTTCGGACCCGGATGTGGAAGGCGTACTCGAGCGGCACGCAGAACATGCGAACTGGCGGGGCATCCGCCACATGCTGAACTGGTCTGACGACCCGAAATTCCGATTTGCCGAATCCGGGGACCTGATGAGCGACCCGCAATGGCGCTCCGGGTTCAAACTGCTGGCGAAGTTCAATGTTTCGTTCGAGGTGCAGATCTGGCCGTGGCAGCTACAGGAGGCATCTCGACTCGCAAACGATATTCCCGAAGTACAGATCATCCTGGGTCACACCGCCATGCCCATCGGACGTTCACCCGCCGAGTTGCGCGAGTGGCGAAAAGGCCTGGAAGCCCTCGGCGCTGCCCCGAACATATCGGCGAAAATCTCTGCTCTCGGCATGCTCGATAAGCAGTGGACCACAGGGTCGATCGCACCGTTTGTTCTCGATGCGATCGACATTCTCGGCGTGGACCGCTGCATGTTCGCGTCGAACTTCCCGGTCGACAGCCTGTTCAGCGACTACGCAACGCTCTGGAACGCCTACGACGAAATCACGTCCGACTTCTCTGATTCGGAACGGGCACAACTCTTCCACGACAACGCCGAAAAGTTCTACAAGATATAGTTCCCAGCGTGCCGGGGCGCGATTATCCGAAGCACCAGCCTCCAACTTAGAAACCACCTCCCATCACCTCAGAAAACGTGGCCCCGCCACCATCCGAAGCACCAGCCTCCGACTTAGAATCCACCCCACGACCTCTCAGAAAACGTCGCACGCGACCATGAAAGTTCAAACCATCTACCACACGGGCTTCGTTGTCAGCGACCTCGACCGGTCGCTCGATTTCTACACACGCGTCATCGGCATGTCTATCGAACGAGAACCCGTCATCGCCGACTCGCCGTGGCTCGCCGAAGTAGTCGGGTATGAAAAAGTAAAAATGCGTATGGCCTACGTCGGCGTCGGCGATGGACATTCGATCGAACTCATCGAATACGTTTTGCCGAGGGGCGAAACCAGGTCCGATCAGTTCGAGCGCAACAAACCCGGCTCGGCGCACGCCGCAATGATCGTAGACGACGTGCCAGCCTGGCGCGAACGGCTTGAGGCGGAGGGGATAGCAGTGCTCGGGCCGACATACGAGCGCGATCTCGAATTCCCGTGGGCCAGGTACGCGATTTACTTTCAGGACCCCGATGGCAACTGGCTCGAAATGGCGTCTCGCGATCCACGGCCTGAAGGCTCCACGGACAACTAGCCGTGGCTTTGCTCATGCCGCGCTGGCTATCGGACCTGATCGACCGGTATCGGCAGCGCAACCTTTCTGCACCCGAGAAAACGCTGACCTCCTACGATAAGGGCGTTCGAGCAACGGCACAGGGTAACCACGCCCTGGCGATCAGGCGTTTTACCGAGGCACTATCGGCCGCTCCCGACTCGAATAAGCTCTACCACCACCGGGCAGACGCTTTCGCACTGAACGGACAGCACCTGGAGGCGATAGTCGATTACGACGTTGCCGTGCGGCTGGAGCCCGCTTACCCCGACACATATCTCGACCGCGGAAACTCGCGGTATGCACTGGGCAACCTGGACGACGCGATAAAAGACTTTTCCGAAGCGATCCGCCTGAAGCCCGACTGGGCGGAGGCCTACGCGAACCGCGCGGTCGCGTATGCAGAACGCGGAGATGCGGCGGAATCAGAGGAGGATTCTGCGAGAGCACGATTGCTGGGCGTCGACGAAGCCCGTCTTACGGAAATGCTGAACGACGCCGCCCGCACGAACGCCGATCAGGATTAATTTGTTCACCGACTCGTCCATCGCTGGCACCGACTGCCCAGAGTGAAGTCGAATGCCCCGGAGAAAACGTGGAGTTGCCACACGTAGACTGTTGCGACGTCAACTCGCCTCGTTCTAGCGCACAGGGACCTTTGATGCTCACCCTTTTCGGTTCTATAGCTGTATCGATAATGATGTTGTCGTACACGTTGGAGGCGCGTTCCAGGTGGTATGTGCTCGTATTCGCGGGCGCATCAGCGGCAACCGCCATCTACAGCGCGCTGGCCGGGGTCTACCCGATTACGGTAATCGAGGCCATCTGGTCACTGGTCGCGCTCCGACGCTATGTCATGCGCCACCGCGCCGAACAGGCGAGCTCACAATCCACGGCTTTCGTCGAATAGCGAAGGCCGACCTATCGTCCAGGGAGTATTAAATGAAAATAGCCGTTGG
>JADFLG010000023.1 GCA_022564545.1 Chloroflexota bacterium
CTAAAACGCCCCGTGAAGGTTGTCCGGGGGAGTTCGCCATTCCTTGTTCCACAGACCTTCGACGTGATACCTGGGCTGCCAGCCCAGGACGCGCTTTATCTTTTCGTTGTTGAACTTGCGGTGGGGCAGGTCCGGAAACACGAAGAAGGTTTCGCACCGGGTCGCCAGCCGTTCTTCCGGGACCTCTACTGCCGCACGCACAGCCGTCCCGCAGTCAGGCCACGCAGTGCTGTAAGGAGTCATATCTTCGTGATACGGCGGTCTGCCGGGTTCCATGCCACTGAGATCCCACGAATGCTTCATGTTGTAGTACAGCAACGTAATGACCTGGATTCCGTGACGCTCGCTAAACACCCGGCAAATTTCCTGTCCCAGGGCCTTGGTGTGTGCGTACAGGCGTGTGCCGGGGGCCGGGGGCATATCCGGGTTCAGGTCGAAGTCCCAGTCCTCGTATTGCAGACCGACCATCTGGAAGTGCGGACCCGAGTTGATAACCCGTTTGATCCTGTGCTCGCGCGCAGCGACCATCATGGCGTAGTTGCCCATTACATTCACGTCGAACGCGAGCTTCCTGTGAGGGCGCAAGACCGCAAGGTTGACGATCACATCCATCCCCTCGGCCGCTTTCACCACCCCATCGACATCATCGACCGAGAGCTTCAGGTACTCGCCCCTGTAATCAGAGAGCGGTTCGTTGATATCAGTGAGCAGCACGTCGTGGCGGTCCTTCAGCGCTCTGACCGCCCAGGGACCCAGCATTCCGTTGCCGCCAAGAATTAGAACTTTCATTGCGCCAGCCTCCCTGCCAGGCCCGGAAGCAACCTTGCTGCCGTGCCGGTTATGAACCGCTGGCGTGGGACCGGCAACTGGATGTGGATGTCCTGCCACAATTCGAGTTGTTTACTCTCCAGGGCCTCGGCCACGGCCGCGCCAATCAGATCGTGAGAGATCGCTGCGGTGTCGCCGGACTCGCCAGAACTGTCGGCAACGAACGGCCAGCCCAGCCTCAGGTTTGCGACCTGGATCAGACGGTCCCGGGCGAACTCCCTGCACACCGCCTCGGCCATGTGTGCGCCCAGCAACTCGACGTCCTCCGCCGACGGATCAGTGCGCCACCTCTCAGTGACCGCCAGGTTCTCCTCGTGGTCCTCGAAAAGCCGCAGGGTGCTGATATTCACATATCGGGCCACTCCGGCGTCCGATGCCGCCTGCAGCAGGTTGTACATGCAGCGGGTGTGGTAGTCGACCAGGTGAGTCGCTTCACCTGCCTGCCCCTGGTAGCCGATATTTACGATCGCGTCGATGCCGGCGACCAGCTCGTCGGTGGGCTTCTCGTGGTTCAGATCGCAGGCAACTATCTCTCCACCCGCGCCGCCGGCCGAAGCGCCTGAATTCCTGGAAAGGTCCGTCAACCGGAGCGTATGCGTTCCCGCCAGTGCGCCCGCGACGATCTGCGCAGTCGCAGATGTTGCCGACGTTATCAACACGTTCAATGTTCAACTCCACGATGATGAAAAGCGTTCAATTCAACCCGACCGCGGCGGCGGGCTCGTAGATACTAACGCCGTGGAACCGTTCAAGCGCCAGATATTCGCCACTAAATTTCGACTGCCCCTGCCTGTGGCCGTGGCCGTGGCCGTGGCCGTCCTGATGCTGCTGGTCGCATTTTCTTCCGGCTGTGGAAGTGAAACCGGACCAACCAGTACAGAGTTCGGTTCTGGACCTGGGGATGGGGTTGCTGAAGGGACGAGTGCCGTGCCCCCGGTCGATACGCTCCTGTGTGCCGATTGCGAACTGGTAGAGGTAATCGAGGTTTTGGACGCCAACACCGTGCGCACCGCGATCGGCGATATCCAGATGTACGCCGCCTACGTCATAGACCAGCCGGCCGACTGTGCCGCACTGGCCATAGAGCGGCTCACCTCGCTTGCCGGCGGTGCAATCCGCATCGAGACCGGTCCTCCCGACACTGTGCGGAACGATTCAGACCATTACTACCTGTTCACCGCAGACGGCCGGTCGATCGAAGAACAGCTTGTAAGGGAGGGGCTGGCCCTGGTGTGGACGCAGGATGGACAGCACGTCGGGTGGTTTGTGTTCAGAGGCGCCAGTGCCAGGGAAAACGAAGCCGGGTGCCTTTGGAAGGGGTATAACGCGTTCCTGCGTGGAGAACCCGGTGATTTCCGCATTCCCGGCCTGACTTACCCGGAGGCCAGATGAAAGTTGAATTCGACTCCCACGTCCCGGTTCACCTCGTCCTGAGAACCGGTATCATCCGGCCCAGAAATTATCGATTCGATTTTCCCTCACAAATGGGAGTCCGAGTTTGGCCCAACAAATACAAGCGCGCCTGCGCAGTTTTTCGTCCGTAATCATCGGGATGCTGTTCGTGCTGATTTCGGCAAGTGCGTGTGGTGGCGGTTCGAGCGATCAGCTGTTCCAGCAGATAAGCGACCCGGGCCAGACGATTACAGTGGACACGTTGCGGTCAACTACGTTCAAGGAGTCAAGAGAATATTCGGTCGAAGGCTTGCCCGGTGCTACTTACGTGAGTTACGGGTTCTTGCGTGTCGGCGGTCGTGACCCGTACGAGTACGAAATCAGGTTTTACGAATCCCACAGGCTGGCGGTCGAGCTGGGCACGGCGCTCGCCATCGAAGGCACCGGCAAAACCGCGATCCTCAACGCTGACGACGCCACCTACAAAGAAGGCGTAAAAAACCGTCGGGTGATCATCGGGAGTGGAGTTGGAGGGGGTGCCCGGAGTGGGATAGGGCCGAAGTTCGGGAGCTATGCGATCTTCGGCAACATCGTGATGCTCTGCCAGGGGTCGGACAAGGCACAATCAATTGAGCGGTGCGGTCTTCTTGCCAACGAACTGATTCCGCCAGTTGCCGAATAAAGTGAATAGCGTCAAAGGCGTTTTCGGCAAGTCGCTGTTTCTGCTCGCGATTTTCGTTGTTGCGGCGACGACTTCTGGGTGCGGTTCCGGTCCAGGGGGCGCGGCAAACGGAGCTGTGTTCGAAAAAGTCTCCGATACGGACCGAATTCTGAGCATAGAAGATGTCGAAGCAGTCGGTTGGAAACGCGGCAAGGAATATGACGTAGAAGGGCTCACCGGGGCTGTTGCCGCCTACCTGGGGTTCTGGACTCCGCCCGGGCTTGAATCGCTGAACTATGAAATTCGCGTCTACCCCACACACCAGGCAGCGGTCGAACAGGGCACAAGGTTCGCAGAGGAGGCAACGGGCGAAAGTGCCGTTCTGGATGCTGAAGATGCACAATGGCCCATAGGTGTGCGTGACCGGAGGGTCATAGTGGGCGGTGGATCACGTGGCAGCCAGAACCCTCGCTACGGAGATTACGTAATACTGGGCAATCTGGTAATACTGTGCGAGGGACGAACATCGGAGCATTCGATAGAGCGATGTGCGCCTTTCGTCACACTATTGCGCGGTATAGGCGCATAATTGCCTCGTAGGCAACTCGGCGGTCCGGTTTGTGTGAAAACGTCTTCGGCCAGATCGAATGACTGCCGAGTTGTAAGGATGTATATTTGGCGCATCGACCGTTTCGGGCAATTTTATGATCTTGTTACGGTGGGCCCGAATGATGACAGGGAGCTTAGACATGAGACAGGCAAACAGTGGCAAGGCACGGCTGCTGATCTTGCTGATAGCAATAGCGGCACTATCGGTTGCTGCGGTTGCATGTGGCAGCGATGACGGCGGCGTTGGTAAGTCATTCGATGGTCCAATTGCCAAGATCGACGCCACCGACCGCGTTTACACGATACAAGACTTGCTTGATGCAGGATTCAAAAAGAGCAAGACCTACGATGTAGAAGGCCTTCCAGGAGCTACAGAGGTGCTCTACGGCTTCTACGGTGTGGACCCTTACGACCGCCAAGAATACGAAGCGCGCTTCTACCCCAGTCACGCCCGGGCGATCGAGGTCGGAATCGATTACGCAGACGAGGTGACAGGCCCTGAAGCCGTAATTCTGAAGGACATTCAGCGTTGGAAGGTAGGCCTGACCGAGCGACGTCAGTGCGCCGGGAACGGCGGGCACCACTCCGGCAAGTGCGATAACCCCAAGTATTTCGACTACGTCATTGTCGGTAATATGGTCCTGCTCTGCCAGGGCAAGGACTCGCCAACTTCGCTTCAGCACTGTGCCGACCTGATGGCTGTGGTCCAGTAACCTGTGCTCAAATATGGCCGGGCCAATAAGAATATTGCTGTAACCGTCTTGCTGGCAATTGTTCTTACATTAGTCGCGGCAGCATGCGGCACAGATTCTGGCGGCAGCGGTGGTGGCTCGTCGATCCCGCGTGTAATCGTGGGTGATCGCACCTATGCGATCGATGACCTGACTGCCGCAGGAGCCAAGACGGTAAAAGAATACGATGTCGACGACCTGCCAGGTGCCACGGCAGTCTGGAAGACCGTGTTCAACCGGCTTGACTACGAGGCCCGGTTCTACGCCACGCACGAAGACGCTGTTGCCATGGGAACGTCTTACGCCGTTTCGGTAACTGGCGACGACGCGATCGTCACGGGTGACGATGTTGCCTGGGAAGAAGGTGCGAGAGACCGTAGAAAGTGCAGCCGAGCCGCGCAAACCCCACACTCGAGTTGCTCCTACTCAGCCCGGTATCTCGAGTATGTCATTCGTGGAAACATGATCCTGTTCTGCGAGGGCGACGACACAGCCGACGCGTTCGCCAGCTGTGAAAATCTGTTGAACTTGATGGACCCCGCGTAGGGACTGCCAGAACCCCAGCGCAGAAAAAACCATGCGAAACGAAGGCCGCTTATTCGAGCACGTCGATGAGGGCCTCGCACGTCGCCAGCTGACGCTCGCACAGCATGATCATGTTTCCGACGACCGCATAGGCCGGGTACAGGTTTACAACGGGGATCAAGTAATCACGCTGTCCTGCCGTTTTACCGATCACCACCTCGGCCAGTTCCACGCCCATTTCGAGAGCAGAGCTGTGTGACTCGTAAAAGCGGACCTCGATGTCCTTTTGTTGGAAGAAGCCGTACCAGACATCGGTAGCGCCGGGGACCGTATCCAGTTCGAACTGCTTGCTCTTCTTGAACCCAACGGCAACAAGATCGTCGACCGTATAGCTCGCGTCTGGACGGGTGATCAGTCGGACGCCCTCTTCATCAGGGGCACCGCTCCCAGATTCACCAGAGCCCACGGCATCATCTGACGAACCGCAACTCACAGCGGCGCCCATCAGCAGCAAGACGCACACCAGGCACAAAAACAATGCGACCCTGGTCGTGCTGACCGGTACGTCGAATGCTCGTCTCCGCAAGAGATACATGCCCTCTCCGATTCAGTGACCTGACCCGCGGGAAGCATACCTCATCTGCTGCCACCGGGAATCGATCAGAAAGCAAAGTGCCCCGCCGCAATCGGCGGGGCACTTCTTTCGTACCAGTAGTCTCAAGCAGTCAGGACTGCTAAGTGAGGCTTCCTAACTGGCTCTGATGGCGTGGAGGACCAGCGACCACGTGAGGTGCCACGAGGCCTCGTTCACGTAACCGGAGGTCTCGCCGCCAAGTGGCCAGTTCGTCCATCGCTTCTCACTCATGATGATGCGGTGGTAGAACTCCAGGATCGGAACGTCGGGGAGTTCATCGAGCCAGATTTCCATGGCGTCGTGCCACAACTCCTGCATCTTGTCAATGTTGTCGGGGTGAGTTCGACCGACTTCGTCTGTGAGTTCGTCCCAGCCTGCGTCTTCCCAGTGGTAGAAGTTCACCTGGTGACCACCAGGAATGTTCACTGAAGACGACTGGTAAAGCTTCATGGTGAAGTAAGGGTCACGGACCGATCCACCGTGTCCGAACATCAGGCATTCGAAGTTACCTTCAGCCATTCGTGAAGAAGCGTCGGGCGGCTGCGAGTACGTCGCGTTGATGCCCTGTCGGACCAGCTGCTCAGCAACGAGCGGACCGAGGTCCACCCACGGGCTAAAGCCGATGATTGAGCAGTTGATGCCGATGTTGTTGGAATCCATCCAGTTGCCATCGCCGTCCTTCGAGTAGCCAGCGCTTTCCATCCGGGCATCACCCTTCGAAACGTTGAACTCTGTGGTGTCGAAGACAGCCAGCAGGTCCGAAACTGAATCGAAGTACTTCCGCAGGGGCGGGTAGCCAGGCAGCGTAAGCGGGTTGAATGCCGCATTGCCGTCGTAGGCCACTTGTCTCAACTCTTCTCTGTCGAGGAAGTAGCTGAACGCCCACCGTACGTTCTTGTCGTCGTACGGACCGAACTTGCCGGAGTCATTGAACGCAATGGACACCGGCCACCAGTCGACATAGCCATAAGGGGCTTCGCTCCTGGTGTGAGTCACGAGGTCTGAGTTCGCTGCCAGCGTTTCAACGATCACGGCAGGTGTCGTCATCGACGAGTAGTCGACCGTGTCAGAAATCAGCGCCTGCGCCCTGACCGTCTGGTCGGGAGTTGGCAGGTAAACGACACGCTTTGGTCCGGGCAGCTTGCCGAACTGACCGAGGTCAGCTACGCCTTCGCCCCACCACGAGTCGCGGCGGTCGATGATCTTCTGCTCCGGGGTTCCCGATACGACCTTCCATGGGCCGGTCGAAAGCGGCCAGCCCTTCGCAGGGTCGTAGTCCTTGAACGTGGTCCAGTCCTGGGCGCTGTAGTGGTGCTCGGGCACCATGTACACACCGATGTCGAACTTATACGTCAGCAGGAACATGAAGCGTGGGTCCGGTCGGTCGAGGAACACCTTGACGGTGAGGTTGTCGACCTTCTCAGCACGGTTCATCGCTTTGTCGATGTCAGTGCCCCAGCGGACTTCTTCTTTAAGGTCCTTCAGGGTGTTCAACGTGTATACAACGTCGTCTGCGTTGAACTCTTCGCCGTCGGACCAGTTAATTCCGGACCGCAGGTTAATCGTCAACTCAGTAAAGTCGCCATTCCAGTCCCAGCTCTCAGCGAGCCACGGAATCGTCTTGTCGTCAAACGCACTGAAAAACGCGAGTGGCTCGAAGATGATGTTCGGGCCAGACTGGTGGTTTGCACCAATTGCGTAGGGGTTCCACAGTTCGTGGTCCACGAAACGACCCTCGGCACCACCCAGGTAGCCGATGAACGTGTCGTCGCGCGCGATGTCTGCGATCGCGCCAGTGTCAACTGCCGGTGCCGTCGTGGCAGTCGCAGCCGGTGCCGTCGTGGGCGCTACGACCGCGCCGGTGTCCTCGTCATCATCTCCACCGCCACAGGCTATCGCTGCCACAAGTGCCAGCGAGAGCATAGCGAGGAAGAGGACCTTCCACCTCTCATTAAGTATCATGCCGACCTCCGAATAAATGTCAGACGCGATTACAGACACGCTGCCGCTCGGCAGTTTTTTTGTCTGTGCGAAGGGTTTATATCCGAATCCAACATGTGAGTCAATATCGCAGGGCGCGGTCAGCTGCCTTTTAGCCGCCTTCAATCCACTCGAAACCACGCCGGCAGCTCCAGTTGGATTTATACTCGCACCTGGTCAAGCTCTACCGGTCGAATCAGACCCAATCGCGGTACAGACATCGTATATCCGGTACCGGACATAGCCAGCGGCGTAAACAGTTGCTATCTTTGGTCGCCACAAAAACCTTGCGTCTAGCCAGAAGCCGGACTGACGAGTAGAACCCCCCCGAATTGAGTTTTAGCCCGTGATAGAGCAAACGCAGGCCGTCCAGGACTCCTCGACATCGATAACGAGTAGTGTGTTCCGGATCCTTTTGGCGGTATTTGGCAATTTCGTGGTAAGGCGTTTCTTTTTCTTCCTGTTTGTCGTCTGGCTGGCAAGCACGGTGATCTTCATCATCCCCCGCCTTTCTGGCCAGGACCCTGTTAAGGAAAAGCTGCTGCTCGAGGCCCAGCGTGGCGGCGCCATTCAACAGGGCCTCGATGCAATGGCGAAGAGCTACCAGAAGCGGTTTGGACTCGACCTGCCGATCTGGGTCCAGTACGGGAACTTCCTATCTGATCTTGCCAGGCTCGACCTCGGGACATCAATTGCGTTCTTCCCCCGCACGGTCAATGACATCGTCTTTGAATCGCTGATCTGGACACTTGGACTGATTGGTACGGTGACGATCATAGCCTTTACGCTGGGGACGCTCGCGGGCGCGGTCCTGGGCTGGCCCAGACGGCCGGGATGGGTTCAATATCTCTTTCTGCCGCTACTCACGCTTGCGGCAGTTCCCCAGTATTTGCTGGGCATGATTTTGATATTTGTCTTTGCCTTCAGCCTGGGCTGGCTGCCGCTGTTTGGCGGTTACGAACCGGCTACTCTCCCGAATTTGAGCTTCGATTTCATTATTGACGTGCTAAGGCACGCGATTCTCCCGGCTTTTGCCATCCTGTTCTCGGTAATCGGTTTCTGGGCCATTGGGATGAGAGGAATGATGATCAACGCCCAGGGCGAGGACTACATGATCCAGGCCGATGCCAAGGGGCTGAAAGGCGCACGCATTTTCATGCGGTACGCCGTGCGGAACGCCCTGCTGCCGCAGGTCACGGGACTCGCCCTGGTGCTGGGAACGATCATTACCGGCCAGGTACTGGTGGAACGGGTGTTTTCGTATCCGGGCATTGGCGACATCCTGTTCCAGGCTATCCGCCTGTCCGACTTCTTCGTGATCCGCGGAATCGTGATAGTGATTATTATTGGCATCGCGGGCGCAACGTTCTTGCTCGATGTCCTCTATCCGCTGATTGATCCCAGGATCAGGGTGAAAAACTAATAGATGACACAAACGGCTACTACCCCCGACGCAATAGACCGAGGCCAGGTTGGTGGCGGGTGGGGACAGTTTTACGATGATCGCCTGAGTCCGATTAAACGCTATGCCGTGCGCAACCCGTCGCTCATCGTAGGGTTGGGGCTGATGCTCAGTCTGGCGCTGTTCGTCGGCATTGGGCATCTTGTTTGGGATACCGAGCTATATCGTGTGCTGTCAACGCCAACCCGGTTGGCCCCATCATTTGAATACCCGTTTGGGACCGATACACAGGGGCGCGACTTACTTGCGGTGTCCATCCGCGGTACGCCGCTCACGCTCCGCATCGGCCTGATCGCCGGATTCGTTTCGATCGGTCTGGGGACGGTGGCGGCTTTCATTGCGGCTTATTACCGTGGCTGGGTCGATTACGGGGTAAGGTCCGTGGTCGACGTTGGGCTGGCAATGCCAGGCCTGTTGATCCTGATCCTGGTCAGGATCAACATCGGACGCGAGCTTACTGTCGATGAGATGGGCTTTGCACTCGGGATGGTCGGCTGGGTGTTCCCCGCACGTACGATTCGTGCGCAGGTCCTGGTAATGAGGGAGGCAGCCTATGTGGAGCTTTCGCGTCTCTCCGGGACCAGCGGAATGGGCGTCATCTTCAAGGAAATGCTGCCAAACCTGATCCCGTACATCACGGCAAGCCTGGTAGGAGCCGTCGCAGGAGCAATCCTGGCATCGATCGGCCTGGAAGCGATCGGTCTCGGCAGGTTCAGCGACCCAACCCTGGGCATGACGATCTTCTGGAATATCCAGTTCTCGTCGATCATTCTCGGCATGTGGTGGTGGTGGTTGCCACCGCTGGTTGCAATCGTGATCGTATTTCTTGGTTTGTTCTTGATTTCATCGGGTCTGGATGAATGGTCCAACCCACGATTGAGGAAACGTGTTTGAGCACCGAACAGGCAATAAAGACTTATCGGGAGGGCGCTCGGATAACCGATGTCGACACGCTCGTCGTCAAGGGACTGTCCGTTTACTACGAAACCGAATCCGGCACTGTAAAAGCAGTTGACGATGTTTCGTTTACTTTAAAACAGGGTGAACGGTTCGCATTGGTTGGAGAATCAGGCTCGGGCAAGACGACGCTTGCCATGGCCCTGATGCGACTGACCCGGCCACCCGGGCATATCGCCAAAGGGAGCATAATTCTCAACAACCGGGACCTTACGACGCTTTCCGAGGAAGAGATGCGGCGGGCCCGCCTTTCCGAGCTGGCCCTGGTCCCGCAGGGCGCCATGAACTCGCTCAACCCGGTAATGCGGATTGAGAAGCAGATCATCGACGGCATCGTCGACCATCTTGATGACGACGAGACCGTGACCAAGGACCAACTGCGCGAGACCGTACGGGACCTCCTGACGCGGGTCGGCCTGAGGCCAGACGTCGCACGCATGTTCCCGCATGAACTATCGGGTGGGATGAAGCAACGTGTCGCCATGGCAATCGGCATCTCGCTGCGGCCGAAATTGATCATTGCCGACGAGCCGACATCGGCCCTCGACGTGGTTGTGCAGCGCCAGATCATGCAGACGCTCGGTCGATTGCAGGAGGGCCTCGACGCATCGATCATGCTTGTCGGTCACGACATGGGCCTGGTCGCCCAATTCGCCGACACAATTGGCGTGATGTATGCAGGTAAGCTGGTCGAGGTCGGGCCGGTTGAAGAGGTGTTCAGCGATCCAAAACACCCGTACACGAAGCTGCTGATTCAGAGCTTGCCTTCGCTTCAGGAAAAAAAGGACTTCGTCGGGATTCCCGGTCTTCCGCCTCTGCTTATCCACCTGCCCCAGGGTTGTGCATTCGAAGACCGGTGCCCATCGCGCTTCGAAAAATGTCCGATCGCAGTCCCCGAAATGCGTGGGGTCGGAAACCGGAGAGAAGTCGCCTGCTACCTGTACGAAGACGAGGATGCGTCTTGAGTGCGTTTATAGAGCTCGATCACGTAACCAAGACCTTTGGCGGCGCAGGCCTTTTCGGGGGCGGCTCGGTAACCATCGCAGTCGATGACGTTTCGCTCACTATCGATGAAGACGAACCTTCCATCACCACTGTGGCCGGTGAGAGCGGGAGCGGCAAGACGACACTTGCCCGATTGCTTCTGGGCAGCCATGTGCCGACTGAGGGTCGAATGCTTTACCGCGGCAAGGACTTCACGAAGCTGACACGTCGCGAACGCCGGACGTTCCAACGCGAGGTCCAGCCGATATTCCAGGACCCGTTCGAATCGTACAACCCTTTCTACAAGGTCGACCACGTTCTCGACGCCCCGATCAAGAACTTCAAACTTGCGGGCTCCACTTCAGAGAAGAAGCGGATGATCGAGGACGCGCTAGAAATGGTCGGCCTTGTACCAGAGGAGACACTCGGTCGCTTCCCGCACCAGTTGAGCGGTGGCCAGCGCCAGAGGGTCATGGTTGCCCGAGCGCTGCTGCTCAAGCCGCGGGTCATTCTCGCAGACGAGCCAGTATCGATGGTGGATGCGTCGCTCAGAGCGACGATTCTCGACTCGATTCGTCGTCTGAACCGGGATCTGGGTATCTCTGTCGTGTACATAACGCACGACCTTACTACCGCCTACCAGATCAGCGACAACATTCTGGTGATGTACCGGGGGACCATCGTGGAGGCCGGGACCGTCGATGCGGTTATCCTGAACCCACAGCACCCTTACACGCAGTTGCTGATCGAGTCGATTCCCCAGCCCGATCCCAAGAACCGCTGGGGATCGGAGCCACCGCAGCAGAACTGGGAGATTTCCGATACCCAGATCACAGGCTGCAAGTTCGCCGACCGGTGCCCGGCCGTGATGGACCGCTGCCCTACGACACGACCCGGGCAGTACCTCATTAACCCGCATCAGCTGGCCACGTGCCTGCTCTACGAAGAAAAGGGCGAGATGACCAACCCGGACATCACATCGACCTTCCAAACGGAGAAGCAGGCTCTGCAGGCAGCCGCCGCGCGCACCTAGGGCACTACGGACCGAATTCAAAAATTCCGAACGTGACGGTGTAGATGGCCAGGCCTTCGGAGTTTGTCGCTAACTTCAGTTCGTGTTTGCCGAAGCGGGGCAGTTCCACTATCTGGTAGAGACGCGTCTCTCTAACCCGTAACACGCTGCTCCCGTCAAGGTCCCACTCGATATCCACGCCAGCTTCCTCCGGCAACAGTGGCCGGCCATCGAGTTCGACAACCACTTCATGCACGGCCTCTTCGCCGCCGTTCTGGCCCACGATGGCATTGCCAAGTACAGCGTTAACGGACGTCGCAAAAAAGTCGAATGCGAAATAAGCAGAGTCGCTGCCGGATCGAATCGCAGTTACCACCGAATTGGCCGAATTCGTCCACGCCCCGTCCAGATAAAACTGACCGTGCCTGCGCGTGCCATCGTCTGAGTACTCGATTTCAACATCGGGCGCATCGTAGTAAACGTCCTGCCCGGCGTAGAGACCATCCGAGAGATAGCTGTTCGAGTATCCCCCGTACAACTCCCTCGTAACGGTGTGTGCGCCTTCTGAACGCCGTGGCTCAGCAACGTTCGAGCGCGCGACGCCTGAAAGATCGTTTCCCGCCGCTTCCAACTCGGTGCGGATGACCGATTCGGTTTCGTCGTAGCCCCCTTCACCAAAGTGCCGGAAGACCACTTCGCCACTGGCACCGATCAGGTATTTCGATGGCCAGAAACGATTCCCGTACCGTTCCCAGGTCTCTTTGCCGCCGTCAAGTGCCACCGGGTAGCTGATGCCGTACCGCTCTATGGCCCGTTGCACGTTGAGGGGCAGCTTCTCAAACTCAAATTCAGGTGAGTGCACACCGATCACAGTCAGGCCATACTCGCGATAAGTCTCGTGCCAGGCGCTCAGGTAGGGGAACGTACGCACGCAGTTGACACAGGTGTAGGTCCAGAAATCGAGCAGGACCACGCGGCCCGAGTCGAGCAGTTCGTCGACCGACAGGGGGTCTGAATTGAACCAGCCGTCCAGGCCAACAAGCTCCAGGTCGTCGATCATGAACGGTTCCGGTTGACCGACCGGTGCGAACTCACTGACCGGGGGCGTCGGCGTCACAGTTGGGGGCAACACGTCTGCCGTTGACGATTCTGGGAGCTGTTGAGCCGATTGCGAATCCCCGCAAGCTGTTGCCAGGGCAACGGAAAGTGCCGATGCGGCCAGCGCCACGCTGATCAATTTGATTGGTAATCGGTGCTTCAAACCATATTCCAGGCCGGAGAAATGACCGTGCCGTGCCGTTTCAAGATCCTGGCCGTCTCACGGTTCTGGCCGTTCGTAACAACATGTTACGGAGGTAGCTGCGAACAAGGAGATACGGATGAATCCCCGGTTTCGACTCACCGGTTTCCGTCTGTCCGAGGCGAGTCATGGCCAGTTGATGTGAAGAGCCAATGGCTTTGCACTGGTCGCTGCACAAAAGCGCAAGGACATGGGTGTGCAGGAACGTCGACCGAGTGACCAGACGTTTTCAGGTCGCGGGCCAGGCGAAGTCGGTCACGAATTCAGGCTTCCCCTGGATGTCGAGTTTCACCCGGAACAGGTCGCCGCCGCGGTAGCTGCTCATATCGAAACCTGCAGGCTCCATGCCTGTCCTCTCATCGCTGCCGCTTCCAAAGGCCGCTGTCGTCACGTACAGCTCATCGAGGTCTTTGCCGCCGAACATCGCTGATGAAGTTTGTGCCGCGGGTATCTCTATCCGTCTCTCTTCCTTCCCGTCGGGGTCGAGGCGAACGACCATGCCGCCGTACCACATGGCCGACCAGACGAAGCCCTCCGCGTCGACAGTCATGCCGTCTGGGACGCCCCAGTCCGAAGGAATCGTCGCAAACACCCGTTTGTTCGAAATCTCGCCGGTGCCTGGGTTGTGGTCCCACTTATATATCTCGAATTTGGGCGTGTCGGTCGAATAAAACGTCCTCAGGTCCGGCGAAAAACCCATCCCGTTGCAGAGTTCCAGGCCATCGTCGATGATGTCGACCGAACCGTCGGCGTTGAACCTGAACAGGGTGCAGGAGTCGAGGTGCCCGCTCCCTCCAAACAGGCTGCCATTGGGACCAGGCATCACGTCGTTGAGCTTGATCGGGTGTCCATCAATCTCGCCCTGGTGCAGCCACACGAAATCGTCGTCTGAATTCCATAGCTGAACGCCTTCCCAGGTGGCAACTGTCAAACCGCCCTGCTTATTCCGGCCTGCGCCGGCTGTGTTGTAGCCCTCGTGCAGCAGCTTGTTTTCACCGGTGGCCGGGTCGTAGTTCCAGAACCTTCCTCCCTGGATATCAATCCAGTAGAGCGTCTGGGACTCGACGTCCCACATCGGCCCTTCTCCGACCAGTGCGTTTTCAGAAGCGAGTTTCTCTACCTCGTATCCCATTATTTCCCCCCGCCAGGAACCCCAGAACCAAAACCCGGTCCGTCGCCGGCCGACTTTCTCGAAGGGTCCCAGTCTAACCGAGATGGTGAACGGCAAACCGGTGTTGTCGCCAGCCTGAAAGAATGATGTCATTGCGGGCTTAATACTCAAAAATGTGGGCTTTACCCGGGTACCAAGTGGAAGTACCAGGCGAAGTAATTCGGCCGCCTG
This sequence comes from Chloroflexota bacterium, assembly GCA_022564545.1. Taxonomy (GTDB): domain Bacteria; phylum Chloroflexota; class Dehalococcoidia; order Lucifugimonadales; family Lucifugimonadaceae; genus Lucifugimonas. Next base: position 14,418 of record JADFLG010000023.1, read on the forward strand.
TCGGGGCTGAGGCCGCGGTGCTGTCGTTTGCGGGATTTCAATCGCAGAACCACCGCTGACGACCGTTGGAATGGTAGCCGTCCCGCCTGGTCACGCTCCCGCACTGCGGACAGTGTTTTTTATTGACATCACACCCTGATCTCTAAACCGGTTTATAGATTGCAGCTACACCTTACGTTTGAGCCAAACTGCGAATTCACCGCCAAAAGCCCACATTTTTGAGTATTAAACCCGCAATGACATGCCGCCCGGCTCGACCCACTGTCATTCTGAACTTGCTTGCCCTGAGTACATCCTGAGCTTGACGCAGGGCGCAGTCGAATGGGATTCAGAATCGCCACCAACCGGATCAACCCGCCGAACCAGCCAGCACCAGCCCCGCCGGACAGAAAACCCCCGCATGCCGATACCTAGCGCCGCCTGGCACGCCCGGTGACTAACGGCATAAACTGGCAATGTTGCGTAGTATTGCGGCCACGCACGTTATTTCTTTGAGCAAGGCTCGCAGGGGTCAATCATGTCTTCCGATGTATTTTTTATGGACGCCCGTAGCGATTCAGCGGATACCAGCCTGATCGCCAAGGCCATAACTGTTTTTGATGCGGCAGGCCTTGACGGGCTGATCTCGCCTGGCGACGTGGTCGCCATCAAGGTCCACTGCGGCGAATGGAACTCGAGCGCCTACCTGCGCCCGGTCTATGCCAGGGCGATAGCCGACAGGGTAAAAGAGCTTGGCGGTCGACCGTTCGTGTGCGACACGACGACCCTGACTTACGGGCCTTACTCATCCCGATCGACCGAACTGGACCTCCTGTTGACTGCAGAGCGCAATGGCTACACGTCGGCCACGCTTGGATGCCCGTTCATCGTTGCCGACGGCTACATCGGGACCAGCGATTATCGCGTCGATATTCCGGAGGGTTATTTACTTAAAGAGGCCTACGTCGCACAGGCGATCGCAGCCGCCGACGTGCTGATAGCGCTAACTCACTTCAAGGGTCACGGCATGGGTGTGATCGGCGGTGCGCTGAAGAACCTGGGCATCGGTGCGCAGTCAAAACGTGGCAAATTCAACGTTCACATGGGCGGTCACCCGAAATACGGCGTCGGAGCGGCGGTGAAGTTCAACCCCGACGCGTTCGCCGGGAAAGAAAACGACTCGGAGTGGGAGCTGATTGAAGACGTCTGCCCTCTCGATCTGTTCAAGATCACCGATGACGGCAAAATCGAGTGGGACCGAGGCCGGTGCATAACCTGTTTGGGTTGTCTTGGAGTGATGAACCCCCGGGGTATCTTCGAGCCCAGCCAGGAGATGTTCGACGCCACCGACATCGCTATCGGTGATGCGGCACTCGGGGTAGTAAAGACCGTCCCGAAAGTCGGATTTGTCACCATCGCGGTCGACGTTTCACCGAAGTGCGACTGCGCCGGTTTTTCTGATGTGCCTATCGTTCCGCATATTGGCGTATTTGCCAGCACCGACCCGGTGGCAATCGATCAGGCCTGTGTCGACAAGGTGACCGAAGCTCCGGGCATTCCCGGTTCGCTCAGCGAGGAGATGGGCGTCGAAGGCGCAGGTGAACGCAAGTTCGACCTGGCGGGGGCGGCTATCGAAGGATTATCGGAACAGACGACGATAAATACAGGCGTTGTGAATGGCCTGGGTACGAGAGATTACGTGCTTCACGTAGTCGACCCGGTCGGCGGAGAGAGGTTCAGGTTCGGGTACGACCGGCGCCCGACTCGACAACGGTTTAGCAGGTTGTTTGAAAAGTTCCAGCCTTTCCCGTTCGACCGGCACGACGGCCACGGCTACGACAGGCTTCCAGAGGTCGATATCGACGCGCTGAAGCCGCACGACGGCCCGAAAGTGGGAACACATTCGCACGCCGCTTATCACGGTGACGGCACCAGTCACAGACCCGCCAATGGACGCGGCAATGTCTGGCATCCGGGTGAAGAAGGCACGCCTTCAAAATCGCAGACCCGCACCCACGAGCATTGAGAACTTTTCTCCAAATATGCAGACAGGCGAAGGAATCAGATTGAACTTCTCCCTCACCCCAGCATTCATATCTGCGCCCACCGGGAGACAGTGTTAGGTAGACGAGCATGTGGGGTTGGCTCCTTCTCCTTGGGGAGACGGTACAGGTTGAGGGGGATGCTATCGACGGTGAGGTAAAATCCACCAAAAGCTGCGCACCGACCATCGAATGGCAGCTATCTTTTCAGCCGCTTTCCCCTCACCCCAACCCTCTCCCGCGGGAGAGAAGGAATTTTAGATAGTCACCAAAAACTCTTAGCTGTTCGCAATTATTCTTCAGGAGAAGCGTCGAAATATGCCACGAGGACAGGACCTGCTCGACGAAGCAATATCGCTCATATCGGGAGCAGGCCAGGGCGCTTTAGCTGACCGGCTAACGGCCCAACGCGATAAATTCTTCTTCAAATCGCTCGCGGGCGTCCCCCTTGCCAACAAAGTGAAGAAGGCAGGCCAGACTCTGAACGGAGATGGCTCTACAGCCAATGTCGATGCTGTTGAATCTCTCGTCAGCGAGATCGAGGACAAAGCTGACGCACCGGGGACCGTGCTTACGTAGTCGATGTCAAAAGTTCTTGTCACGGGCGGCGCCGGCAGTATGGGAAGGCTCGTTTGCGCCCGGTTGGCCAATGATGGCCACGAGGTTCTGGCGTTCGACCTTCCTGCTGCCGACTTCGAAGGCCTGCACGAGGGTGTGACGGCTGTACGGGGCGATTTGACTTCTGCGGAAGACGTTGGATCGGCCGTCGGAGGCGTAGATACGGTAGTACACCTGGCGGCCATCCTGCCTCCGGTTGCAGATCAACAAATCGATCTCACCCGACGGGTGAACGTCGAGGGCACTCAAATCATCGTCGATGCACTGAATGCCAACGCGCCCGATGCGAGGCTGGTTTTCAGCTCTTCGGTGAGCGTTTATGGTAAGTCGCAAGACGACAGTGAGCTCACAGTCCAACAGCCCTATGACCCTGACGACAACTACGCAACGACAAAAGCCGAGTCTGAGCAGATCGTCTTGAATTCTGGCCTGGATTCATGTGTCTTAAGGATCTCTGGAGTTTCGATTCCGGTGTTCCAGGAGCCGCCAGAGGAATGGCCGTTCCTGCCCGGTCAACGCATAGAGTTTGTCCACCGTGACGACGCGGTGAACGCCATCGTTTCTGGGGTGACGGCCGAATTAGATAAATCGACTCGGGTCGTCAACGTCTGCGGAGGCCCGACATGGCGCATGACCGGTGCGGAATATGTGGCCGACTATTTCAACATGATCGAAGTCGATCCTGATGAGGCGGTCTACCAGTCAACTCCGGGCCACTTCTCGTGGTACGCCGATGAGGGCGGCAACGCAGCGCTCGGATACCAGCAGAACCCGTATCCACAGTTCCTGGAGCAACTGCAGGGCGACATCGACCGCTTGATGGCCGGGTAGTGAAAAACGTCGTCAGCGGCGGCACAACATTTTAATCAGTTGGCGGGAAGGATGGCGGGTGTCAGCGGGCCGCCGAACAGGATGTCCTGCATAGTCGCCATTGCATGGTCCCTTGCGGAGCAATCGGGGTAGATGTCCCTCAAATACGTGAACGAATGCTGTCCAAACAGCACCTTCGTAAACGTCAGGCCGGGGTAGTGGGCCGCGGCCTGAGACCGTTCGACAACGCCCGTGGACGCAACGGATTTCAGCTTGCCTGCGTCGAACGACATCTGTATTCCGTCAGTGAAGAACGAGATCTTCAGGTCGCCCGACCAGCCGCGAAAGACAGATTCTGCCAACCGTTTTTCGAATAGCGGAGTGAGGTGGGTGACCAGTGCGGGCACATTTGGAATTCTCACGTACCAGGCATAGCTGTTCCGAGGCGCGCCAAACGGGGTATCGAACATCTGGTATGCCGGGTGACTGCGCCCAAAAGAAAACTCGATCTTTTCGCACTGGTCTTTTCCTTCGGGTGGGTACCTCCTGGCAAGTTGCCAGAGGTCGACAAGCACCGACGTGGTCGCATCGAGCCAGTTTACGGACGGGTCAATCTCAAACGAAATGACCCGAATGCCGCTGTTCTCACGGAACACCTCGTACATGTAAAAGCCGACCGGCCCATCATCCCGCTCGATTATGCGAGTGCGATAAAAGACGGCACTTTCCTCGCTGCGGACAAACATTTCATCTTCGAATGTCCGGGCATCACGACTGACCGTGATGAAAGCTCGGTCGCGGTTCATTCGATAAGTGGCGGCAATGAACCGGACGTCGGACCGCTCGGCATCACGGGCGGTAAACGGTGGTGCACCGCCCTTTTTACTCGATACCTGTGCCAGTAGTGACGGTGTGGTCGTGCTGCCTCCCCATGCGTCGATCGCGTACTCGTACCCGAACTGCCTGTAGTAGAACGGAATGCCCATGACCGTGCTGAAAAGCTGCCCGCGGTCCTCCGACCACCTGTGCATCAGTTCAAACTGCCTGCGCACCAGACCGCGCCGCCGATAGTCGGGGTGCGTGCCGACGATCTCCGGCATTCCCATCGGGGTGTCGATCCCGCCGATATTCCAGGTCTGTGATATCAGGCAGATGCTCGACACGATTTTGCCTGTGGACGTGTCCTCGACCACGGTGAAATCAGATGGTCCCACTGCCCTGTTGACACCGGCGAACAGGTCGCGTGTCCACTGTGCGATACCGACAGCGGGCTTGTTCTCGGGCGGTTCTGCGTGGACAAGCTCGTTGAGCCTGGCGACCTGCTCGGCATCATCTGTGGCAGCGGCTCGAAGAACCAGGTCGTCGTCCATTTTAATTCGTTCCAACGCCAACGAACGGTACCTCAGGAATGCGACAGGTTTCGCAGCCGACCAGTATTACATCGCGGGGTGCGCCTTCGGACCCAACCTGACTGATGGTTTTTGGTGATCGGGCGAAGCCAGGTCTCAGTAACCAGCAGGCGAAGCAATCGTCACCCTGACAGACGGTCCGTCTCCCACAGTGGTCATCGCGTAGCGCTTGCCCTGCTCGATGAAGACGACGTCGCCCGGGTCCGCGGTCACCGATTCCTCGTCGTCAACCGACCATTCGATCCGCCCCTGCAGCACGACCCACCACCGGTGCTCGGTTGAGTGGGTTATGAAGCCGGATGTGCCGCCCGGCAATTCGTGCGTGACGGTCGCGTAGTTCCGCTCGTCAGAAACCACGACCTCGGTCCAGTTCGAGGCAGTTCCGTTGCGCTCAACAAGCACTTTTAGTCGTGTATGTACCAGGTTCGGGTTCGTCTGGCCTTCATCCACGGGGATCAGGCGGCACGGAGCGATGCCCTTGATGTCGTGATTGCCTTCCGGGTGAGTGACCCCGAAGCGAATTGCCTGCACGCCTTCTTTTGGCTGGATGTCGTGCGAAAATCCGGCCGGGGCCATGATGATGTCGCCCCACTCGGAAAGGACCGGCTCGTACTGGCCGATCTGCCACTGCGTCCGACCATCGAGCGCAATCCACCACTCGTTGAAGTCGGGGTGGATATGCGGGTCTGGCGGCGTTCCTGGAGGACCCGAAATCCAGACGGCGCGGTTACGCCCGTCCTCGATCAACAATTCGGCCCACCGTTCGCCGGGGCCATGCCGGCCCATGATTTCTTCGTGGCGTGCAATCCGCAGGTTCATCGGTGTGTCCGTTGCCATCCCTGAAAGTTCTCCTATGCTTCGCCGTTCTGGGTAGCCAGCGCCGCCTGCATCATGGCCCTGGCGTAACCGACCGTGTACGCAAACCCGGTGTAGTTCGACGATGAAACGCCATCGAATGGGTGCGCGGTGTCGGCGTCGTTCTCGGGCGGATGCTCCGGGTAGATCAACCCCATGTATTTCTGCCGTACCAACTCGCTCATTACAGCGAACATGTCGACCTGGCCCTCGTCGATCCAGACCTCCGTGTAGTCGAGGTTCGGCACGCGGGTGACGACGTTGCGAAAGTGCACGTGGTTGATCTGATCGCGTTCTCCGAAGTATTTGCAGACCTCGACCGGATCGTGTCCGAGTTCTCGCGTCACCCCGCAGTCGAATGTGATTCCGTTGTACGGGCTCGGCACGATATCGACCAGGCGCTTCCAGCCTTCGAGCGTGCTCATAATCTGGCCCGAACCCCGGCTGATCGGTGCGGGTGGATCATTGGGGTGCAGGGCCAGGCGTACTCCCACCTCTTCCGCAGCAGGCACTACCGCCTTCAGATAGTAGGTAACGTTGTCCCACATTTCGTCGAGAGAGTGGACTCCGCGACCGGCAAGTGAGTTGCCACCATCTGCGTCGAGAGGAGGCAGGTCCCTGACACTCTCGTAATCGAACGCAGTAAGGACCGACCCGCCCCTGCCTGCCGCCTTCCGGTAACCCTCGACGATTCGGTGGGCGTAGAAGTTGTACTCCATCACAGGCAGGCCCTGTCGGCCAGCGACCTGGATGGCGTTGATGATCGTCTCGATATCTTCGTCTCGGCCCGGCTCGCCATAACGCACCCGGTCCGACGGGTTGAACATGACGTTCCGCAGTACGAGACCAGCCTCGGCGATGCGGTCCATGTGCCCCCTGAGAACGTCGTCGGTCCAGGTCCCCAGCCCGCCCGACATCAGACTACCCATGCAGACTCCGGTTACGCCGAGTTGCCGGACTCTCCTCAACGAAGAATCATCGAGGTTCATCAGAAACAGCGTGAGGGCAGGGGTTTCGTCTGTTTCCGGCCAGCGAGACTGGCCTTTGATCGACTCGTCGATTGCGTCGGCATCGTAAATCATTCGTTCCGTTCTCTTTTCATAGCGTTGGCCGCGGTACTGGCTGCAATTCGAGCGCCGCCACAGCGCAGGACAGTAATTATGCAAAAGCCAGGCGGAAAATCAGTAGAGCGACCTCGTGTTGGGGGACGAGTTCGAATCAGTGACCACTAAAGCCCCATCGCAATCTCGCCCAGCCGACGCGTCAGGATGGCGTTCTCGCGGTAGTCGATTGGAACCACTATCAGTGACGGTCCGGCAGTGTCCAACGCCTTTTCGATCGTTCCAAGCAATTTTGGCGATTCGTCGACATAGTCGTAACTCCAACCGAACGAATCTGCCAGCTTGCCCCAATCGGGATTTCCGAACGACAGGTCCGTATGGCCCCCGTAGATATTGTCCTGTTTCCACTCAATGAGGCCGTACCCACCGTCCTCCCAGACCATCACGACGATGTCCGAGCCAAGGCGGCGGGCCGTCTCCATTTCCTGGACATTCATCAGGAACCCGCCGTCACCGGCGATCGCCATCACCTTGCGGGAATCATCGATCATTGCCGCACTGATGCTGCCGGGCAAGGCAAAACCCATCGAGGCAAAGCCGTTAGGAATCAGGCATGTGTTTGGCTCGTAGCACTGGTACTGGCGCGCCACCCACATCTTATGAGCCCCAACATCGGAAAGAAGTATGTCGGCCGGGCCCAGCGCCTTCCGGACGTCTGCCAGTATTTTTTGTGGACGCATCGGGCCTTTCGTGTCGTCATTTTCGTAGGCGGAGATCTCGTTCATCATTTCGTGCCGCACCGCATGCTGCCGGGTCGGATCGATCGAGAACGGATTATCGTGTATGCCATCGTTGAGCATTTGAAGTGCGTGCGAAAGGTCGCCGATTACTTCAATCTCGACCCGATAATTCTCGTCCACTTCAGCCGGAACGAAATCGAGATGAATGATCTTTTTCTCGCGGTCGGGATTCCACAATTTCGGCGGGTATTCGACCATGTCGTAACCAACCGTGATCACGAGATCGGCATCGTATATCGCCCGAAACACGAGGTCTTTAGCCTGGAGGCCGATCGTGAAAAGCGAATACACCGAGTCCAGGCTGATCACCCCTTTTGCCATGAAAGTGTTGATAACGCCGATTCCGGTCGTCTCCGCAAATTTCCGGAGCTCCGTCGAAGCGCCATGTCTGATCACGCCGTTGCCGGCAAGAATCACCGGGCTCTTGGCCGACCTGATCACCTGTAGTGCGGCGAATATTACGTCCCGGTCAGGAACCGGGCGTGTCGGCCGGGATTTCGTGATCGGATCGAGGTGGTCGGCAGGCTGGCTTGCGACATCTTCTGGCAGTTCGATGTGGCACGCACCGGATTTCTCGGCTGCGGCCAGCTTGAACGCCTTATGCACGACCTCGGGGACGTTGTGGGGGGTGAGGATCGTGGATGCCCACTTGGTTATCGGTTTGAACATGCCGACAACATCCATTGCCTGATGGCTTTCCTTGTGCCAGCGCTCGATCCCGGCCTGACCGGTAATGGCGATGAGGGGTACGCGGTCCATATTGGCATTCGCGACTCCCGTGACCAGGTTTGTCGCGCCGGGACCGAGCGTGCCCAGGCAGACGCCCGGTTCCCCTGTAAGCCGCCCGTGAACTTCGGCCATGAATGCTGCACCCTGCTCGTGCCGCGTCAACACGAAATCAATCGTCGACGCATCGAGCGCCAGCAACAGAGCTGCGTTCTCCTCTCCAGGGACACCAAACACCCTTCTGACGCCTTCGTTTTCGAGACACTGCACGAAAAGTTCTGCCGCGTTCAATTATTTTTCCCCGATCAATTACGCCAACCCACGCCTGTCATCGGCCAGTCACGACGGGAGTTCCGGCGATCTCATGACCGGCCAGACGCAATGAATCCAAATTCCTCGCCGTGCACCAAACAGTATGCGTCTAAAACCTGTGAACGAAGGGGCGGGCCGGATGGCAAGCAGCGAGATGAAGACGGATTTTTCTGACCTGGCGGCACTTTATTTGAACTGCACGCTGAAGCCAACTCCCGAGCTGTCGCACACAGAGGGCCTGATTGACAACTCGAAAGCGATCATGGAGTCGCAGGGTGTATCGGTCGAGGTCCTGCGACCAATCGACTTCAAGATCGCACACGGCGTCTACCCCGACATGACCGAGCAGGGCTGGGACCACGACGACTGGCCGAGAATTTATGAGAAGGTCCGGGCCGCCAATATTCTCGTCATCTGTTCGCCGATCTGGCTGGGAGACAAATCTTCGGTTTGCACCCAGACAATTGAACGGCTCTACTCGTCGTCAGGCGATCTGAACGAGGATGGGCAGTACGCCTACTACGGACGCGTCGGCGGTTGTCTTATCACCGGCAACGAGGACGGCGCGAAACACTGCTCGATGAACATCCTGTACTCGCTGCAGCACCTGGGATATGTGATTCCGCCACAGGCCGACGCCGCGTGGCTGGGCGATGTTGGGCCCGGCCCTTCGTACCTCGACCCGGGCTCGGGCGGTCCCGAGAACGATTTCACGAACCGCAACACGACGTTCATGGCGTGGAACCTGATGCACATGGCCCGCATGATCAAAGACGCCGGCGGAATTCCGTCGTACGGCAACCAGCGCAGAGAATGGGACGCCGGTGCCAGGTTCGGTCACCCGAATCCCGAGTACAGCTAAGAGTTCGGGGCACAGGCGGCGTTAGCGCCGGGACCTATCCGTGCTTCCCACACAAGCAGTTCAAGGATTGCACGGAAACGAGCGCCAGCAACGCGTTTGGCTTTGTCATTGCGAGGAGTTCGACGACGTGGCAATCCTCGACAACACGGGATCACGTTTTCTAATGAAGGGCTGCGCTGGCTAATTCAGAGTAACTCTGAACTTTGGACACCGATTGCCACGTCGTCGAACTCCTCGCAATGACAAAAACTCCGTTTGGCCGTGCACTCGAACATGATCTCGTCCGACGAGATGACGGATTGATGGACAATCTCCACCTGAAGAATGTAAACAACCACCGCGGGCAGTAAACCTTCCCGCTTGACGGGCATACTCCAAAATAATATAGTCCTTTTCATACTAATTATGTTTGGATTACATCGAAACGGAATATAAGTGACTGAACTACCCCTGCTGCCGAAGTCCGGCTACCTGATCCTCGGGCTCCTCAGCTTCGGCGAAATGTCCGGCTATGATCTGAAGAACCTGGCCGATAGAAGCGTCGCGCTCTTTTACGCCAGCCCCGCCCGCAGCCAGGTATACACCGAGCTCCGGCGGCTGGCCGAGCACGATTACGCCACTGAACGTGTAGTCGCACAGACCGACCGGCCCGACAAGCGCCTCTACTCGATCACCGAATCCGGCGAGGACGTCCTTAAGGACTGGCTTGAGAACACGCCCACTTCCACCGACGTGATCAAGAGTCATCTTCTCCTGAAGGTGTTTTTTGGCAGCCGCATGGACCGCTCAGCGCTGATCGAAGAGGTGCGTCAATCCCGTGATGACGCTCGAAAACACGAAGAATTTCTCCGCCAGATCCTGAGCCGGTGCGACGGGGAGCAGGGATCGCTGTTTACCTACCTGACCGTCGGCAAGGGCATCGCTCACAGCCATGCCGACGAGTCCTGGGCCGATGAGGCAATCCAGATGCTTGAGAACGCCGACGAGGGATTCACCTGGTCGAGCGGTCAGGCCCAACCGGACGTTAGTCGAAACGCCGCTAAAAAATCGAACACCTGATGACTTCTTCAACGCACAACAACAATAAACTCACAGCCCGCCTGGCTGCCCGGCTCGAACGCAACTCACGCCGCGTCATCGCCGGCGCGCTGGTCCTGACACTGCTACTCACGATCCCATATTTCCTCCTCAGATCCGATGCAGAGGCGTCGCAGGACCCGGCAGGGGAGGTCTTCGATCTCAGGGATGATATCGACGAACGGTTCGAGTCCGAGATTCATGGTTCCGCCTGGATCTTCGAATCCCGATCGGGCGACATCCTCACCCGCGACGGTCTTCTTGAGATCCTGGAAAACAGCCAGGCCCTGCGAGACGCCGATATTCGCGGTGAACTGGCCCCGGAACGCCTGCCTGTCCAGCCGTACCTGATCGACAGGCTCAACCCGGACACTGGCCGCACCATTCATGGCATCGACACTCTTGCCGACGCTGTAGATGAAGTTTTCCGCGCCGACCCGCGCCTCGCACCCAGCCTCGCCGATGCTACCGACGAGCAGGTCAAGCTCGTGATCCACAAACTGTTCAGCGACCCGCGCTCGGCCGGCCTCAGAGAAGTGATCTCAGTAAAGGCCACAAGTGAGCGGCGTATCGTGCTGGGCCAGGAGATCTTGTGGTGGGTCGCGCCCGCGCTCCTGTCGTTCAACATTGCAGACAACCAGAAACTTGGCGGCGGGACTCAGTCGATCGGACTTGGTGCCAGCGAAACCATCCTCGACTTGGAAGAATTCAACCGCAACGTCCAGGAAATCTTGCGGGGAGACCAGGTCCACAACCGCGTCTGGGGGATTGCCATCGACGTCTCGCTGGAGAGCGAAGACCAGGGCGCGATCGCCGGCATCTTCATAATGTTCACAGTGATGGGCGCGATCGTCGTCGTGGGCATCGCGCTGCGCTCTTACTGGGCAATGGCCCTTACCGGCGCCGGGCTCGGCATCCTGATGGTCTGGCTCAAGGGCCTCTCCAATCTCATCGGGCTCGAGGGCGGGCTCATCATCGAGCTCATCGTACCGGTCGCCATGATCGCCCTCGGAGTCGACTTTGCCGTCCATGCCCTGAAGCGTTATGAGGAAGAAAAGTTGCTCGGGTTAGGGCCGCGCAGGGCGTTTGTCGTCGGCCTGGGCGGGGTGCTGGGCGCGCTCGCGCTTGCTTTCGCCTCGGACGGCATCGCGTTCCTCGCCAATACATCATCAGGAATCGAGTCGGTCATCCACTTCGGCATTGCCGCCGCAATCGCGGTCGCCTCATCTTTCATCGTTCTCGGAATCGTCGTGCCACTGGCGATGATGGAGATCGACCTGATCAGGTCCGGTCGGCTCCGGCGGCCGGGGTGGCTGCCCTCGGTGGGCAGGGTTTTTCTTTCGATCAACGTGATCATCTTCTCGGGCGTTTCCGTGGTATTCATCATCGCCCGCGGCGTCATACCGAACGGACTCGAACTGGTCATCCTGGCTGTCACCATTGGCCTGCACCTGCTTTTGCCCCTCTACCTTATTGGCCGCCGGCCGGTGATCGTCGCTGACAAGACCGCGGGCACCGCAATTCGCAGCGACGGCAGACCAAAAGACAGCCCCCTGGTGCAATTCGTAACAGCGCTGGCTCGCTGGCGCTACATCGTCTTGCCCGCAGCCCTTGGCGTGACGGTTGCTGCCGGCATCTTCGCCTCACGGCTTGAAGCCTCGTTCGATGTAAAGGACTTCTTCTCCTCCGATGCCGACTTCGTCGTATCACTGGACAAGCTCGACGAGCATGTCGGCGATCGCGGTGGAGAACGGGCGATCATCTACCTGCGTGGAGATTTCACAGACCCGGCGGCGATAGCGACCACTGACAGGTTCATCACCAGCCTCGCCCAGAATTCATACGTTGCACGCGACACGACCGGCAGGCCAGATGTAACGGAATCGATCGTTTCCATCACGCGCCGCATCACCACGTCTGACCACTCCCGCGCACTGGCCGAAGCGCTTACCGGCGTGGCGATCGTCGACGCTGACCGGGATGGCCTGCCGGACGACCGCGCCGGGCAGAAGGCGGTGCTGGACTACGCGATCAGTGAGGGAGTGCCGCTGGATGAGGAGAGGCTTGTACTGACGGCCGCGCAGGTGAGGGAGATCATCGATTACCCTGGCGAAGCGGGAGTGCAGACGACCATCTTTATGGTCGGCATTCCTGGCACCCGCCGGCAGGAAGTGGTCAGGGCCGCCCGCGATGCCCTGGAAATCGACCTCGCGATTTTCGATGAAACAGACGCCATCTCGGTCGCTTCGCTCACCGGGTCGCCGTTCTACCGGCAGGCCCAGCTCGAAGCCACCACCGATGCCCTTCAACGCTCGATTCCCATCGCGGCGGTCGGCGCACTTGTCCTGCTGTTGCTCGTGATGCGCTCGGTCCGCTACGCGGTCGTCACGGTCATACCGATCGGGCTCGTGGTCGCCTGGCTCTACGCGATCATGTACATCGGCGGTTTCGCACTCAATTTCGTCACCGCCACCATCGGTGCCATTTCCATAGGGGTCGGGATAGATTTCTCGATCCACATGACCGTGAGGTTCAGGGAGGAGTTGGCCCGCGCTTCGTCGCGTGCCGATGCGCTGGCGCAGGCCACCCGGGGCACGGGAGTGGCACTTGCGGCATCCGCGGCATCCAGCATCGTCGGGTTCGTGATCCTCGGTTTCGCACCCATGCCGCTCTTCTCGTCATACGGCTTTCTCACTGCGATCATGATTGCCCTTGCGCTCGCGGCCTC
>JADFLG010000130.1 GCA_022564545.1 Chloroflexota bacterium
CCCGATGCAATCGGGGCGCGGGTGAGGAGAAATTTGCCTGGCAGACACCGGGCTGTCGATAGCTACAGCACCACTGTCGAACACTTTCCCCTCAACCGCGCCCACAAGTCGGCACCCGTCTCCCCAGGGAGAAGGAATTGTCCACGCATGCCCGTCTATCTAATAACTCGATCCGTAATGTGTTTTGGGATAGTTTCTAACCGCCTGGACATCTGGGCCGACCGGGTGTGTCGTAGTCCTTTAAGCAATGATTAAACTGCGTGCAACGCTGCTTGTACTTTCGTTATTTGCCCTGCCGGGCGCGGTCGCGTGCGGTAATTCGGGCGGGCTGACAGGACCTGAGCCAACACAAAGTCCTGCGGCATCGGGCTCGGCGGCGAAAGGCGGCCCGAGTTCTGCGACAGCCCCTGCTGCGTCTCCAACGAGTTCGCCGGATCGCGGAGCGGTCGTCCAGCCGACGACTGAGCCAGAAACCCCGTTGACCGCGCAGGAAAAGGAAGCCGTCGACATCATGTGGAGGATGATCGATCGGTACGGTGCAGCAAACAGGGGTGCGGTTGTTGCTGCTGGCGGGAACGGCCACAGGGGTCTCGTTCCGGTGCTGGTCGAGGCTGCGGGACGAACATTCGAGCCCGCCCTCGCCCTGGAGATCGCGCGGGCTCTCGAAAAGATCACCGGCAGCTCGGTGGGTGGCGATTTCGCGCTGGTCGATCCGTGGTACTCGTGGATGAGCAGGCAGGACCCCCCTCAGGAAGAACTGAAGGGGTTCGATGAGTGGAGGGGTGAGTTGCTCGGGTCTATCGACCCCTCGTTCAGGCAGTTCATCTACGCTGGCGTGCCTGCCCGGGTTCCAATCTGGACGGTCCAGTGGGGCGGTGTGGTCCGAGACGGCATCCCGCCCCTGGAGTTCCCGAAAACGATTGCTGCCGTCCATGCGGATTTTCTGCAACCCGACGAGCCGGTGTTCGGCGTGACTATCAATGGTGAGTCTCGGGCCTATCCGCACCGGATACTGGGCTGGCACGAACTGGTCAACGATCAGTTAGGTGGCGAGCTCATCACCTTCGTGTTCTGAACGCTTTGCGGACTGGGCGTCGTGTACGACGCCGAGCTGGATGGCATCGACGTGACGTTTGGCACGTCGGGGTTCCTGTACCAGAACAACAAGCTGATGTACGACAGGAAAACCGACACGCTGTGGCACTCGCTGACAGGCGAACCCGTCATTGGCGAGCTGGCGCATTCGGGAAAGAAACTATCTCGGTTTCCAGTGACCGTGACCACATGGGAGGCATGGGTTGAGGAGCATCCAGAAACGACGGTGGTATCGCTGGACACCGGGTTCAGACGACCGTACCTGCCACCGCGCGAAATCGGCTCGGCCTACTACGAGTACCGAAACTCTCCCGATGCCATGTTCCCGACATTCACTACCGATTCCCGGCTTGCTGAAAAAGACCACGTTGTTGGGATCAGCTCTGGGGCCGGCAAATCGACAGCGTATCTGGTCGATCAGGTGATAGCTGAGCGCGTGATCAACACTGCGGTAGGCGATGTCGAAGCGGTGCTGGTCGGTCATCCGCTAACGGGCGTCGTCGGGGTGTTCGCTCGCGATGGCCATGTTTTTGAGATCGGTGAACCCGGTAGTGACCCTTATCAGATACTCGACGAGTCTGGTGCGGTCTGGACTGCGACCGACGATGCGCTGGTGGCTGAGGACGGTCGTTCCCTGGCCCGTCTCCCGGCCAGGGAGTTGTTCTGGTTTGCCTGGGTTGCCTTTTTCCCCGGTACCGAGGTTTATTCAGGCGGGTGAGGAACGCCGCGTACCGGAAGAAGGTTCACCCACGCGCCTTCGCCCCGACCGCCTCTCCTCCGGGGAAGGGCTGAAGTGAGGGGGAAGGCGTTGAAATGACAACACACTTTCGATGGGTCCTGCTCCACCGCGGCAACGTCCCCCCTCAACCTATCCTTCTCCCCGAGGAGAAGGGATTGGGAACGGCGCTATCCGTAGAATCTCCCCCGTCTCTCTCGCGCCTACTTATTCGTAACTGTCACGCCTGAGAGCTTTTCGACGTAGTGCAGGATGGCCGAGTGGTCGTTTTTGCCTTCACCCCAGGCCATTAGCGCCGCGAGGACCTGCTGGAGGTTCGCCGTTACCTGCAATGGCAGGTCCAGCTCGTTCGCCGTGGCAACCGCGTTGTTGATGTCCTTGTAGTGGAGTTCGACCCGGAAGCCGGGTTCGAAATTGCGCTCGAACATCATCGGGCCCTTGGCGTTCATCACGTTGGAACCGGCGAGGCCGCCCTTGATGGCATCGAAGACGGTCTCGGGATTCACACCGGCTTTGGTCGCGAGGACCAGTGCCTCGGCAAGGCCATGGATATTGGCGCCAACTACGATCTGGTTCGCGAGCTTTGTGATATTTCCGGCGCCGATGGCCCCGCAAAGCACACTGGACTTGCCAGTCACGTCGAAAAGGGGCTTTGCCCGTTCGAAATCGCTGGCACTGCCGCCGACCATGATCGCCAGGTCGCCGGAGATAGCGAATGGCTCGCCACCGGAAACCGGAGCGTCGATGAAGTTGACATCTTTCTCGGCGCAGGCGGCCTGAAGCGATCGTGAGTAGCTCGGTGCGATCGAAGACATGTCGACGATCAGGTCGCCAGCGGAAGCGCCTTCCAGCAGACCGTTCTCGCCAAGGACTACGGCCTCGGAGTCGGGACCGTCCGGGACCATCACGATCGTGGTATCGGACTTCGATGCGACTTCTGAAGACGATGAAGCTGCAGTTGCGCCCTCCGCAATCAACTCGTCGACCGCAGCCGACGAAAAAGCGTCGTAAACGGTCAGGGCATAGCCTGCTTTGACCAGGTTCTTGGCCATTGGCTTGCCCATGATTCCGAGTCCCACAAATCCGATTCGTTCTGCCATTACTGAGATTCTCCTTTGTAGCGACGGTTGCCCGTGATTTTCCGGGTTTTTATTTAGATCAGAGAGTTAGACGCGACAGTATAAGGTCACTGGCCGTTTTGCACCGGGCAAGGGGGGAAGGCGCACTTGTGCGGCGGCAGGATGCTCGGTGGGGAGGACGTTTGGGAAAGCTTGTGCCGGGCGAGAGATTGTCATTGCGAGGAGTCCGACGACGTGGCAATCGGTGTCCACTTAGGAAGACTCATCGATTCAGCCAGCACGGCCCATGTCGAAGAAGATGTCCTCTTGCTTTGGCGACGATTGCCACGTCGTCGGACTCCTCGCAATGACAGACAGCGGCGAAGTACCCCTTCACCCGTCCACAACCCACAGGCAACGACCCCTAGTCGTCTTCTTTCCAGAAGCGCTCTTCCATGAACTTGAACTCGGTGCCGGCATAGCGTCGGGCTACGTCTTCGATCATTTGCGGGTGACCACAGGCGTAGATGCAGGTCTCTTTGGGGTTGACCCCGAGTTTGCCAACGTAGTCTTCGACGAGGGTGTTAATTCGGCCTTCCGCGCCAGTCCACCCTGCATTTCGCTCCTCGGTGGGGCGTGAGACCGACGGGTAGAACTCGATGAAATCGTGCTCGTTTGCGAGCCCGGTCAGTTCTTCGTCATAACCGAATTCGTCCATGTAGCTGGCGCCTTCGAGCACGTGGAACCTGTAATCCTCGCGTGCGACCGGGTCCCCATCACGCGCTGGCGCGGGGTATTCCGGGTCGTTCAGGAACTTGCGGAGAATCGAAATGTAGGGGACGGTCCCGGTGACCGTGCCGACCAGGATGTGGTGCTTGTACTGCGGCTGAAGAACGAAGATGCCCTTTGCCCGCGGTCGCAGAGTCATTTCTGCCCCGACCCCGAGCTCGTCGAGAAGCGGAGTGAGATTGCCATCGGGTGGCGGGACCACCTCGATGAACAACTCGATCTCTTCTTCGTCGGGGGAAGAAACTATCGAGTAAGCCCGCTCAATGCCTTCGACACCGATGGTGCAGTACTGACCGGGCTTGAACATGAATGGCTGAGCGGGCTTGATCCAGATCTTGAACAGGTCGTGAGTCAAGTTTTCCCGTCTCGTAATCTCACAGGTCGTGAGTCGTGCCTTAATTCGCGCACTTGCCGCTTCTGTCATTCATTGCTCCATACAGTTTCGATGTTCCGCAATCCAGAATAGCGCACGGTCGAAACGTCGGCATAGCTGGATTCACCATGATGTGCGTGAGGTTTCAGGCAACTCCCACACTGGCGTGCAAACAACAAAGGTCCTCAAGGGCCTCAGTGTTAGAATTTGCGTGCCTTTCAACAGGTACATTTGAACGTAACTCAAACTGACGACGTTTCGCGCTAATGGCGCGAATATCGAGTCGCCAGTTGAACTGTCTGGAGCGGACACAATGGCAGGACGAACGCCCGGCGTTGCCTACAGTATTACGGTGCGGTCTGAATACCCCAACGAACCCGGAATGCTTGGCAAAATCACCTCGGCAATAGGCGCGGCCGGGGGCAGTGCGCAGGGGGTCGACGTCGTGCAGACGTCGAAGGGCAAGATGGTCCGCGACTTTACTATCAACACCTCGGACCAGGACCACGCTGAGCAGGTCGTTGAGGCCATCAAATCCGTAGAGAACGTCAAAGTCCGAAGCGTGTCCGACCAGACCTTTCTGCTGCATATCGGCGGCAAGATCGAGATGCGCTCCCTGACGCCTGTCAGGACCCGCGACGATATGTCGAAGGCATACACTCCCGGCGTGGGTCGTGTTTGCATGGCGATCTATGACGACCCTGCGGCGGTCTGGGCCCTCACAGGGAAAGGTCATACGGTTGCGGTAGTTTCCGATGGTTCTGCCGTGCTGGGGCTTGGCGACATCGGCCCCGAGGCCGCGCTACCGGTAATGGAAGGCAAGGCGATGTTGTTCAAAGAGTTCGGTGGCGTCGACGCCTGGCCGATAGTGCTCGACACGCAGGACCCCGACGAGATCGTCAGCATCGTGAAGGCGCTGGCTCCCGGTTTCGGCGGGATCAACCTCGAAGATATCAGTGCGCCCCGCTGCTTCTACATCGAAGACCGGCTCAAGGAACTGCTCGACATCCCGGTGTTCCACGACGACCAGCACGGCACCGCAGTCGTAGTGCTCGCCGGCCTGATCAACGCCCTGAAGATCGTCGACAAGAAGCCGCAGGATTTGAAGGTGGTCGTTGTCGGTGTGGGCGCCGCCGGCACAGCCTGCACGAAGATACTCAAGAGTTACGGGGTGACGAATATCATCGGTTTCGACCGGCAGGGCGTGCTCGACCGTCGGCGTGACTACGGCGATAACAAGATGAAACAGTGGTACGCCGATAATACGAACCCTGACGATTTTGCCGGAACTCTGGCCGATGGACTCGTTGGCGCCGACATGCTGCTGGGCCTGGCGGGGCCGGACCTTGTAACGGGCGACCAGGTCGCGAAGATGACATCGAACGCGATCGTCTTCGCGCTCTCAAACCCCGACCCGGAAATATGGCCGGAAGAAGTGCCCGACAACGTGCGGGTCATGGCTACGGGGCGTACCGACTACCCGAACCAGGTCAACAATTCGCTCTGCTTCCCGGGCTTGTTCCGTGGAGTGCTGGATGTGCGGGCCTCTGAAATAAATGACGAAATGAAAGTCGCGGCCGCGATCGCGATCGCCGGCGTCATCCCCGATTCTCACATCTCGGAAGACTTCATCATTCCGAGCGTGTTCGATCAGAATGTCGCCAGGCGCGTATCGAGTGGCGTGGCAAGAGCGGCGCAGGAAACCGGGGTGGCCCGACGCCGGCGGCGCCGTGGCGACGAGATCTATGCAGCGTTCAGGACCCGTGGCTAGCAATTGCCGATTCAACAATTTCAAGACATGTTGAAGCGCTCCTCCGCAGAGATTTCTAAAGGAAATCATGCCCTGGCGTGCCCCGCGGAGCCGCATGCGCGACCAAGTGCGCCCCGCACGCCCGGAGCTAACGAGTGAAGATTTCGATCGTCGGTGGCGGAATCGCCGGCTGCTCGACCGCGTACTACCTGACTCAGGCCGGTCACGACGTGACGCTATTCGAACGCGATTCCCTGGCGTCTCACGCATCCGGTTTTGCTCTCGGTGGGCTTATTCCGTCCATTGGCGGCCCGCCGGACGATCCGTATGGCGTTCTTTCCCGTTATTCGATTGAGCTTCATAGAGAACTTGCGGAGCAGTTGACCGGGCACGCGGGCGGGCGTCGGGGCGACGGGGGCGGTGGGAACCTTGATTTCCTGCGGAAGCCCTCGCTAATGCTGGTCAAGGACCGGGCCGAGGAAGAGTCGATGCGCCGGGTGTACGGTCAATACGCCGAAGACCATACTCTCGATATCCGCTGGCTGAATTTCGGCGAATTCAGTCATATTGAGGCCAGGATTTCGTCGACCGTGCTGGGCGCGCTGTACGTGAGTGAAGCATACGAGGTCGACCCGTACAAGCTGACCCTCGCGTTGTGGCA
Organism: Chloroflexota bacterium; assembly: GCA_022564545.1. Taxonomy (GTDB): domain Bacteria; phylum Chloroflexota; class Dehalococcoidia; order Lucifugimonadales; family Lucifugimonadaceae; genus Lucifugimonas. The sequence goes on from JADFLG010000130.1 coordinate 6,463, forward strand.
GGCAGCCGAGCAGCAGGGAGCTCGACTGGTGAACCGTGTTGTGACGGCGATTGCCGTGAGCCGTGACCGGGTCTCGGGTGTCGTCACCAAAGATGGTACGACCGGTGCGGACGCAGTTGTCGTTGCCGCGGGTCCCTGGAGCTCGGAAATGCTGGCAGGTCTGGGCGTCAGCGCGCCGGTGACGCCTCTCAAGGGGCAGATCATCAGGCTCGATGCACCCGGTCCCCCGCCTAAAGTTTCTCTCTGGTGGGACCACGATTACGCCACGGCGAAAGCAGATGGGCTGCTATGGGTCGGCACCACTGAGGAAGAGGTGGGATTTGACGACAGCACGACGGACGCCGCACGCGACCGGATCATTTCTTCGGCAGTTGAAATGCTGCCGTACCTGGAAGACGCAGAACTGGTGCAGCAAACGGCGTGCCTCAGGCCGGTTACGCCCGACGGTGCACCGATCATCGATGCGGAGGCAGGTCCGGACGGGCTGGTCATAGTGACGGGCGCGGGACGCCAGGGAATCATGCTGGGGCCATCGATGGGCATCGCTGCCGCAGCGCTGGCGACCGGAGCGGAACCACCCGTCGATGTCAGTGCGTTCTCGCTGGCGCGATTCTCCTGAACCGGCTGCACCGTTGAGAGCCGGGCAGTTGTGCCGCCCACGGCTGTCTGCCCCGTGCAGAGTCGAACGGCGGCAAGCGCGACCCGACCCGCGCCCACAGCGTGGGCACCCGCCTCGATTTCACTCGGGACGCGCTGGGTGGCAGTGCCACGTTTAAAATGGGGCTCCATGAACTGGCGCAGGGCCAGACGTGCTGCTGCTGAGAACGGCTAATGTTGGACCGGCGTTTTGCCCGGTGAGTTTCTGGCCCACCGGGCTTGCCGGTTCCGGGAAGTGAGCGGAGTTGATGCTCCGGCTCCGTTGAGGCCTCGTGATCCTTATGAGAATTCACATGCCTGGTACGGCGTCGATCGTGTCACGTCTTGGGGCGGGCGCAATCGGATTGCCTGGCCCCTTATCGTCTTGAACCGTGCGTCCCGATCAAATCGGGACTTGGGTTCCCATGTCTGTGACACGGCCCTCTGACTCCCTCCCACGAGGAGGGAGAACAGGTGGTTGACTGTGCCGCGTCGAACGCTTCTTTGTGGAGATGAAGGGTCTACTACCCGGCGGTCTCCCGTTCCGGGCCCC
>JADFLG010000131.1 GCA_022564545.1 Chloroflexota bacterium
CGCGTTTTAAGAGCAGCTCTGCCACATCGCGGAAACTGAGCTTGTATCTCAGACGCCAGAGGACAGCGAGCAAGACAACGTCAGTCGGGAACTGCAGATCGTTGAACGGTGAACCGGTGCGTTCATTGAAGCGCCTCCCGCAGCCTGGGCAGAAATATGTCCGGTAGCCCAAAGAGGATCGATGTTTTCGTTTCGATGGGCATGTGGATAGGCAGTGCGGGCAGGACATGAGCAGGTCTCCTCAAGTAATGAGGAACGATGCTATTCTGCCCCCGACGCTGAGTTCTGACAGAACCGTTTGATTGGGTCAGGTCACCGAGAAGAGTTCATGGTCGCCTGCGCCGAGATTCTTCGCAACGAAGTTGAGAAGCTTGTAAGCGCGGGTGTCGACCACATTCAGATCGATGAACCGTGGTTGTTGCTACTTGTCGATAAACGACACCGCGAACGAATGGGAATTCCTGATATCGAGCGAGAAATCGAGACATGTGTTCGCATGATCAACGATGTCGTGGAATCTGCTGGTGCAACTCCGACCTCAGTGCATATGTGCCACGCTCACTTCGCCAGGAAGCGGTACGCCGACGGAGGCTACGAGCCGATCATCGAGGCACTGGCCGACATAAATGTAGATCGATTTGCGATGGAGTTCGCCGCTCCCGAATCTCATGGAGTAGAAGTCTTGAGCCGGTTCCCTGAAAACAAAATCCTCGGGCTCGGAGTGATCGACCAGATCGATCAGAACGTCGAATCACCGCAACTGATTGTTGAACGCGTCGAGGAAGCACTCAAATATGTTCCAGCCGACCGTCTGACACTCAACCCGGATTGCGGATTTTCGCCCAGTGCTCAGAATCCGATGGATATAGACGAGGCATACCTGAAGCTCCGGGCAATGTCCGACGCCGCTGATCAACTTCGGAAACGTCATGGTTAGTCGTTCTACTCGACCAGACGGCACGTCGACCCACGACACCGATAAGATAGCGACGCTGAACGGTTGAGCGCATATCTGACGCATCGAACCGCTAATCGATCACGCCTGCTGGCACGCAGGTGGCAGGCGCAGACCCGCGCGGTGAGGCGTAGGCGGTCGCGCTGTGAAAAAGTTAGATCGAGGTTCGTGAATTTTCAGATTTTTCAAGTGATACGAGGTGAATCATGGCTGAACAAATACGCCTTGGAATTATTGGCGCCAGCCCAACAGTCGGATGGGCGCACCGGGCGCATCTTCCCGCTGTTCCGGCAGCCGCAGGGTTTGAGCTGACGGCGGCTTGTACAACCCGTATGGAGACGGCCACGGAATCTGCCCATCAGTACGGCGCCAGGATGGCATTCGACGACTATCACAAGATGCTCGACCACCCGGAGATAGACGCAGTCGCCGTCGTTCTGCGCGTTCCGGCTCACTACGACATCACAAGAGATGCGATCAACGCAGGTAAACACGTCTTTACAGAATGGCCGCTGGGTCGCACGACAGAGGAAGCGGTAGAGCTGGCAGCACTCGCGAAAGATAAGGGCGTGCGAACCATCGTCGGTCTTCAGTCCCGCGCTAATCCGACCATCCTGCATATGAAGGAACTTGTAGAAGCGGGCTACATCGGAGAAATACTGTCGTGTTCATTGCGACAGATTGGGTCGGGAGTTCTGACCCGTGACTCCGGACGAACCTGGCAACGGGAAGTTGAACTGGGCGCCAATACCCTGACTATTTCAGCCGGTCACGCTATAGATGCACTGCGATTTGTAGCTGGTGATTTCGTACGCGTGTCGGCGAAATTAACGACCCAGGTTCCGCAGTGGCACGAGACTGATACAGATGAAATGGTAGATGTCACGTCGCCCGACAATATTCTCGTAAACGGCACGCTCGAAAACGGTGCGATTGCATCAGTTCATGTCGCCAGCATTCCGTGGGCTGGGAACGGACTGACGATGGAGATCTTCGGTCGAAATGGAACACTGAAAGCCACATCAGCAGGATCCACGAACGTTGGTTTCGTAAAACTTGAAGGGGCCCAGGAATCCGACGATCTGGCCGAAATCGACATCCCCGCTCGCCATACGTTCGTGAGCGAGGAGACCCCAAAAGGCCCGCCATTCAATGTCGGACAGATGTACAACCAGTTTGGCAAGGGCATCCAGGGTGAAGTAAGTAGTTACCCGGATTTCGATACAGCAGTCGAGCTGCACATTTTGCTCGATGCTATACGTCAGTCTTCTGAAGAAAACAGGGAGATTGAAGTGAGTAGAGGCTAAGGCAGGCGCATGAGGTACAGGAAGTTCGGGACTACCGGGCTGCGCATATCGGAGATTATTTTCGGTGGTGGTGCCGTTGGCGGAATCCTGATCAACGCTGACGACGATACAAAACGCGAGGCCGTCAAGATGGCGCTCGACGGCGGGATCAACTGGATCGATACAGCGGCAAGTTACGGCAGTGGGCAGTCGGAGGAAGCGATTGGCTGGTTGCTCCAGGAACTACCTGCGCCCGCCCGCCCCCACATTTCCACGAAAACGGCATTCGACCGTGATGCGGGCGATTTCGCCGGGCAGGCAGAGAGGGCGCTAACCGCCAGCCTTGAACGGCTGCAGATGGACAGCGTTGACCTCTACCAGGTGCATAACCGTATCGCTCCCTCGGAAGATTCAATACCCAACGTTCTCACCCCAGACGATATGCTCCGCGACGGAGGCGTGGCGGATGCGATGCAGGGTCTTGTCGATAAAGGTTTGACCCGCCACATCGGCTTTACTTCGACAGGAGAAGCTGGCTCACTTCACGATGTAATTGCAAGCCAACGGTTCGCGTCGGCGCAGATTTATTACAACTTGCTCAATCCATCGGCGGGACGCGACATGTCCTCCAACTGGTCGGCTTACGACCAGAAGAACATCATTGGTGCCGCTGAGAAAAATGGCGTTGCGGTGATGGTGATCAGGGTTTTGGCTGCGGGTGTGATCGCAACGGATAAAAGGACAGGGCGTGAAGGCGGAGTAGTGCTCGACAATGATGTCGCGTCAGACGAGATTCGAATGAGCAATGTTCTGCCTTTTCTCAAGCCCGAACACGGCTCGCGTTCCCAGGTCGCGATCAGGTATGCAATGCGCAATTCGGGAGTGTCGGGTATCGAGGTGGGAATGGCCCAGCTCGAGCACCTGAGGCTCGCTCTGGAAGCGGCTGAAATGGGCCCACTGCCTGATGACCTTCTGGAACAATTGGATGATCTTGCCGACGATAATTTCGGTATGAGCTGACTCATCATCCAGCACAAAGCCACTACATTCAAACGTGAGTACCGTTTGCCTCAAAGAACCAACACGGTTCGGCACTTGCCGGACGGTTGGCGGATAACTACTCGGGATATGTTATGTCGCCTATGCCGCCTCCTGTGAATGGAAGGACTGGACGTCCGGAAAGCCTATCACCACTTGGAGGGCACCTGGTTTCAGCGGGTCCACGAATTCCCGGTCGCTTTGTTTGATCGGCATGGTTACGTAGTTATAAGGAGCCAGGCCGAGTATCTGAATCATCCCAAGATTGGCGGATCTGAAAAACCAATATTCCGAATGGGATTGCAAGCTTTCCTGGATACAAGACGATGAGTCGGCCCGCGTACTAGACCGATCTGCAGAGGTTCTGTCAGAACTCAGCGCTCGCCGCGGTTTTAGGCCGTAGAACTAACATCAAGCACCGACACATCGAGAACTAAATCACCGGGATGTACGGCAGAATTCGGTACGAATATGAGCTTGTGCGCTGAGTCCTGACAGAACCAAAGTTAGGCATACCGGGCTGGTGACGGTGAAGGTCTCAATGACCCTTCACCGAATAAATGTTCGTAGGCATGGATCACAACGGTGGTATCAGTCAGAGCCCCGTATCCACAGAAACGACAGAAATACGCCTTATCGCCATTGCGCGTTCGATTCGGTTGCACAAAACCTGAGTCTAAAAGCTCCAGAGGCTTGAGTCGTAGTGCCTGGATTCTACGCCAAACCGTGTTACGGCCACAGCCCAGGGTGTCCGCTATCTCCTGGAACGTCAAACCGTTAGCCCGACCCCAGTAGATATAACGCCGTTGGATCGGAGCCAGAGGTTTCAATTTGCGTGTCTGAATCTTTGGCACGCCAACAGCAAATTCAGATGTCAGAAGTTGTGGTTCGTAGAGTGGTGACAAGGAGACGGTCTTTAGGAACGGGCTTAAGTAGACGTCCGAAAGTGTACAGATCGCATTGAAATCGCCTAGATCGCGCGCCCGCGAGCGCGCGCCTTGACAAGCCACATTTCACGGAATTCCAGTCAATATTCCCCAAAAACGCTGACAGTCTCTGAAAATCCGGAAAATATTGTTGATGGTCTCATCAGATGGGCTATGTACTACACCCAAGACAGGGTTCATCGCTGGTTGGCACCATTCACCTGAACTATCCGAAAAAATAAACGTGCCCGAACTCCGATTTCTTGCACAGGCTTTGTTCAGGTATTGCGGGCAGGTCACTACCCCCTGCGCTGAACTGACGGGTTCTGTCAGAACTCAGAGCACGCCAGGTGATTAGGTCGACCTAAATACAGGTTGGATCACGATATTTAGCCAGCCAACTCGGTCATTAGAGCCGACCATCTTCCGGTGAAGAGTTCTCGCCGGTGGGACGCTGGAACGGGCTTGCCATGGGTGGGGCTGACTCTCATGTAGTTACGTAGCTCGTCGAATGCGATGCAGAAACGACTGGCCGACTCAAAGCTCTGGAAGCCCAACATCGGGTAGTAGCGCTGCTTGATTGGTCGATGACTCTGCTCCATACGGTTGTTCAAGTACTGATTCTGGCGGTGCAGGACCTTGCGACCGACGATCCAGCGAATTGCCTTCGTGTAGGCCGGATGCCGGTCAGTGGTCATACGCAACGGCTTCTGGCCTGCACTATCCAGTAGGCGACGCAAGAAACGACGTGCCGCATGCTTGTCCCTCGTATCTTTAAACCCGAGGAGGGATTAGAGGCCGTGCCTGCCCTTGGGCGTAATAGTCCATGGCTCAGATAGGCCCCCCTCCTCCCAGCGAATTGCGAACGGCATTTTGGCCCTTGAGGCCGTATTTACGAGGTCGCAAACGCAAACGGCTTGATTTAACAGCCACAACGGGTTTCAGAGGGGGACCTACCGCAATGCATTATCTAGGAATCGACGTCTCAAAGGCTACCCTGGACGTTTCGGATGCTTCTGGGGATAGCCGCCTATCTTCAGTAGCCAACTCACGCGTTGGCATCCGCAAGGTCATCAAGTGGGCCCAAAACAAGGATGAAGGTGAACTCCAGTTCGTGATCGAGCCGACCAGCACCTACCATCACGTGCTCTTGGACGAGCTCTCAAACTCCAACATTGCCTTCACCGTCATCAACCCCGCAAGGACCAAGGCGTACTCGAACTCGCTCGGCAGGCGGGCGAAGACCGACCGGGTGGACGCCCAGCTGCTGGCATCGCTTGGCGAAACACAGCAGATCGCCCGCTCGCACAAGCCAGAGAGGTTCCAGGAGCAGATCAAGTCACTCAGGCGCCACCGGGAATCGATCGAGCAACAGATCCGCTCCTTGCGTAACCAGCTCGGGTCCGTGACCTGCTCGCCCTGGTCCGATCCCGAAGTGCTGCGGAGCCTTCGTTCAACCATCCGCCACCTTGAAAAAGAGGTCGTATCGGCAGACCAGAGGCTGGAGCAGTTGATAAGCGAAGATGAGACCTACTCCACGATCTCAGACCTGCTGCAAACCATTCCCGGAGTCGGAGCCAAAACGGCGCAACTGATCCTCTCCGAGATGCCCCCGGCCTGGCAGTGCTCCTCTTCAAGGGCCTGGGTCGCCTTCGCCGGGGTCTGTCCCCAGCCGTTCCAATCGGGTACTTCAAGCTACTCCCGGCTGTCCCGTATGGGCAGCAGGCGCGTCCGGGCAGGGATGTATATGGCGGCACTGGTTGCGATGTCGTGGAACCCCGCAGTCGCGGAACTGGTAGCACGGCTCAAAGAAAGAGGCAAGCGGGGCAAGCTGATCGTGATGGCCGCGATGAACAAACTGATCCGGATCTGCTACGGCGTAATCAAGTCTCGAAAACCGTTCGATCCAACACTCAACACAACACCAAATATCGCTTGATTTCCAAGACGGCATCTGAGCGTCCCGATGCAATCGGGAAATGGGACGTGGCAATCACCCCACCAACTCAACCGTCACCGCCCGACCTCTCCGGGAACGTCGCCCGCGACCTTAGAATATGCGCCAACGGCAGCGTCGCTAACGACACGCATCACCTCCGCCAGCGGCAAACCGGTCTCCCGCGCAATCTCCCGGCACGCCTCGTACTCCGGAGACACCTGCACAACCTCACCGTCCAGCCGCTTCAGCTTTACCGGCACCTTGCCGAGCGACGTATCGACCTCCACGACCTCCCGTTCAGCCTCGTAACGGCTAACCGGACGACGCCGTATTCCAAGCGTCGACGTCTCCTTAAGAATCAACTCCGCCGCGCTATCAACCAGCTCTCGACCCACAAGCACCGACAGCATCACCGCCGGCCTGTTCTTCTTCATCTGAATCGGCGTGAACCAGACGTCCAGCACCCCCAGCTCCATCAGCAACTCGTGAACGTAACCAAGCACCTCGCCCGTCGAATCGTCGATGTTCGTCTCCAGCAGCATCAACTCGGGACGCCTGCGCCCCGGCCCACCCCTGCCCCAACTGGAACGGGCCTCGCCGACCCACAGCCCCACGACATTGGCGTGACCCTCGGGATCGCGCTGTCCCGCACCATAGCCAATCCGGTCAGCGCTGAACTCGATCGGCCCGAACTCCGCCAGCGTCGAAACAATCGCCGCACCCGTCGGAGTCACCGCCTCACCGACTGGCTGATTGCCGCCAGCCCGCACCGGCGCGCCCGAAGACCTGTAAATAGCCGCGGTCGCCATCGAAGTCGCACCCATCGCACCGTGGCTGCTCGATGAACTGCCCGATCCCACCGGAAACGCCGAGGCATGGAGCCGGTCGATGCCGAGCAACCGCAACCCGATCACTGCCGCAGAAATATCGACCAGTGTGTCGACCGTCCCGAGCTCATGCAGGTGCGTCGACCCGGCTTCGCCTCCGTGGGCAGCCGCTTCGGCCTCGGCCAGCACGTCGAAAATCTGCCTGATCGAACGCCTGTCCGATTCCTCCAGCGTCGAATTATCGATCGAGCTGTAAAAATCGTCCCACGTGCGTTTGCGCCCGCCGTCTTCGTCGAGTTCGACAACTACCAGCACCGCCTCGAGCCCGCCACGGATAACCCTCGTTTCGACCAGCCGGTAGCCCCGGTCGGGCAGCCTGTCAAGCTCGACCTGCAGTTCCTTCAGGTCAAGCCCCACGCCGACCATCGCGCCAAGCAGCATGTCGCCGCTCACACCGCCGATCATGTCGATATATGCAGCGGTCTCAACCAAAATGTTTTAATCCTCTACAAGTGAAAACAACGGGAACAGACTACCCAGTTATTCAGGAGCTGTCCCAATAACTCACTCTCACGCGGGGAGAAGGAATTTCACTTCGCCTATTAATGTGTTTTGGGATAGTTACCAGGTGAAAACAACGGGAACAGACTACCCAGTTACTCGGGAGCTGTCCCGAT
>JADFLG010000132.1 GCA_022564545.1 Chloroflexota bacterium
ACAACAGACTAACCTCGCACGCGAATTCATCGAGAAGACCCGTGCTCAGGCACGGGACCGCCGCGAGCGGCAGGTAGGCCAGGCGCGGAACTGGTATGACCGCCTGAAGGACCAGCTTCGCCAACGTCTCGAACGAGCTGAGGGGACCGACCGTTACGACGACTTACGCGACCGTGCAAAAGAAACTCTCGACAGGGCCCACGAAAAGCTGGCGGACCGCATCGACAAGTCTGACGAACGGTCCGATGCTCGGATCGCCAGGGCGGAAGAAACGGTTAAACACCGTTTAGAGAAGGCGAACGAACGGGCGGAAAACGCCATCGCGCGAACTCAGCACCGACTGACCGAGCGGATCTCGAAATTGCAGGGGCGACTGCACGACCTGCTGCAGCGCCTGGCCCGAGTCCTGGCAGCTGGATAGCAGCGGCATGCCACTCTTTGCAGCGAGTCGGACTGAAGTGAATAAGTTGACAAACACCAGCGACTGAACGGTATTTAGCGGCACACGCGCTGCCACAACTGCCGCAGGCACTGGACGGTCTTCCGATCTCACGGGCACGCGGCCGCCTCATTGCCCCTGTGCCCCAGGGCGGATGCCAAACGGCATCCGCCCGCCCCTTTGTGGTGGTGATACCACGTTCCCTGCGAGTTCGGGCTGGATTGGCGAATTCGGTGAGCCACAGCTGCTGAGTGCCGATGGCACGTTCTCTGGAATGCAGGAATGTGGTGACCGAATCGATAGACCTTGGCCGACGAAAAGCCCTCAACAGAAAATGTACCGTCGGCACCATAACTATTCAGCGGATCAGGTCGTCGAATCGGTCTTCCTATCTGCTTTTCAGTGGCGTCCGTCTCCCGATCAGGCCAACTCAACTCAATCTCGCAGAGAGCGCAATGTCATTGCCGCTCGATCAGTTCGATCCGAATACCGCCGGGGGCCGCGATGAAAGCAATTGTCGCTCCACCGGGATTGGCAATCGGACCTTCCTTCAACTCCGCGCCAAGACCCTGCAGCCGCTCGAGATCGGCATCCATATCGTCGGTGTCAAACCCGAAATGCTCGAGACCATAGTGGGGGTTGGCATCTGCCGGACCCAACGTCTCGCCTGATCGCTCAGACGATATGTTGATCGTCAGGCCGCCCTCGGTCCTGGTCGCAATAAATCGATCACCGACCGGGCGGACATTGTCGCTGACGATCTCAACTTTGAATGCTTCCACGAACCAGTCGGCCGTAGCTTTGGGGTCACGCGACTTCAGATGGATGTGGTTGACGATAAACGGCATGTTATTTCTTGCCTTTGATTTACGAAGAATCTGAACGGCGGAAAAGTGCCTGCCGAGGCTATGGTCAAAGAACGCGCCCGTCAATCTTTATCCCAACCCACGACTAACTACTCCAAAATGCAACGCACGACTTCACATCGACCGCCCGAAGCCAGTCCGCCTTCCCTCCTTCGGGAGGGATCGAGGGAGGGTAGATTGCGACGCGCGACTTGCTCACGCCAGTCATCTGGCAAGTCCCGGTCCTATCGGGACGCACGGAGCACAACGCCCCCCCGGCCCGTCGCTATACTTCGACTTCTGGCAAATTACGGGGCAAGTTACTGGCGACGGAGACGAAAATGTTCGAGATACGCCAGATTCGACAGGACGACGCGAGCGCGGTCCGGACCCTCGACGCGAGCATTCAGGGTGACGATCGCTCGGCAACCTGGGACACATATGTCGAACGCCTGCTCTCGATCATCGAGCTCGACTGGCTGCAGTATCCGCCGTGGGGCTGTTTCGTGGCGGAAGACGAATCGGGCCTGGTCGGATTTCTGCTCTCCGAACGGCAGACCACGGCGTACGGGCTCCCGCCCGGTGTGCGGATAGTTGCAATGGCGGTCGAACCGTCCAAACGACGTCGCGGCATCGGCAGCCAGCTCATCGAAGCGCTCGAAGTCCAGGCCCGCAAAGAGGGCATTGAACAGATTTATTCGGTATTGCTGGCCGAAGATGAACGCGATTCCAGGTTCCTTGAAACCACGGGGTTCAATGCCTCCGACCTGAAGATATACGCGAAGCGCCTGTGACCTGATGTCTTGACTGACTGCGGCCTTTGCCTGACCCACGCAGCGGCTTGACCGGCTCGATTCAAATCGCGCCTAACTTGTCGCAGGAAACGCGGCATTGCCGCCGCTCATTGTCTCGATTAGCTGTTTGTGAATTCCAGGCCAGCCGACCACCACGACGGCTAATTCGTCGTCCCTCGACCAGTCGATCGCACCACCGGTGTCATCTGTCACCAGTATTCCTAGCTCGCTGGCGATCATTGCCCCGGCAGCCAGGTGAACCGGCTCAATTCCGTAGAAAACGGCAGCGGGAAGTCGACCCAGGCAGAGCAACGCCATGGGATAAGCGCTCGACGCGAATGTGTTTATCTGACTGACCTGTGGAATCCACTCCAATCCAGACGCAAGTTTTTGACGCCACTCGTCTGGACCGTCTATTTCGAGACCCACAGTCGATTCCGAAAGTTTTTCGCGTGGCGAACTCGACGTAAATGGCTCACCCTTGTTGATCACACCTTTATTGATCACCCCGCCGCCCCGCGATGCCGACAGGCCTATTCCCAGCGAGGGCAGCCGCAGAGACGCAGCAAGTAAATCTCCATCCCGCCGCAGGGCTACGTTGACGCCCCAGTGATCCATGCCGGTGCTGTACGGCACGGTCCCGCACAGCGGATCGACAAGCCAGGTCAATGATTCGTCATCTGTAAGAATCGTCTCGCTTTCTTCCGACAGAATTCGGCCCGGTGCTTTTGCAGCGCTCAGAGCCTCTGAAATCGCCCGGTCGCTCGCCAGATCGGCGTCGGTGACCAGTGCGTTCGGCGATTTGTAGTACGCGTTGAGCGGCTTAGCGTTGTCAGGTCGCCTGAACCGTGACATCAGGACCTCGCTCGCAGCCACAGTCGCCGCTGCGGCGGCAGCCAGCATCTGTTGGAGATCGAGTTTTTTGTTGTGAGGTTGAGCGGGCAAGGGGACACGTTTAGAGTACTGTTTGCGGCCAGTGTTATCCGCGACAGTCTTCACCGGTAATGCCGTGGGCGTCGTCGCGGGAACAAGCAATTTTACCTTCGAAATCACCTGGGCCACGTTCTCGGCCATGCAATCGGTCAGTAATTCAGATGTCTGCGAATGGTTTCTGTGGGTGGCAAATTGCCTCACAGACCGAAAATAAACCCCATTGTCGGCCCGGAAAACCGGTAACCTTCGCCCGCAGATCTATTTTAGGTTTTGATTTTGATTCTGGCGCGAAGTTGCATGGATGCCGGGGGCAATTCACTAATGGCTGGTAAGAAGGTCCTCGTTCTGGGTGGTGGTTTCGGTGGTGTTCAGGCCGCGATCAGCGCGCGCGCTGCACTTGATTCCACTCACGAAGTAACGATCATCGACCGGAACCGCGTAACGCACCTGTGCGGTATGAACCCGCTTTTGATAGTCGGCGAACGCGAAACCGACAAAGCGGGCAGGTCGCTGGGCAGGCTCGCAAACAGGGGAATCAAGTACCTCGAAGCCAGCATCGACTTGATCGACACCGAGGATCGAAAAGTAGCCACTTCTGCCGGAACGCTCGACTTTGACTATCTCATTATCGCCCTTGGCGCCCAGTACGATTGGGACGCCGTCCCCGGCGCACGAGGTGCCTACTCGTTCTACGAATTCGCCTATGCTCGCCGCCTTCGCAGACGTCTGAGTCGTCTGAAGCGTGGCAAGATCGTGATCGCCGCCTCAAAGCCGCCATACAAGTGCCCCCCTGCACCGTTCGAAACGGCAATGATCATCAACTGGTGGGCCCGAAAAAAGGGCATCCGCAAGAACATCGAAATATCCGTTTACATCCCTGAGCCAGGTCCGCTTGGTGTTGCCGGAAAAGCCGCTTCGATGCAGGTACGAAACGCACTTGACCAGCGCGGAATCGAGCTGGTCACCGCTGCCGGAGTGACCGAAGTTGCACCTGACGGACGCGAGGCGTCGTTCGCCAATGGCAGCTCTACATCGGCCAGTATCATTGCCACAATCCCGGTCCACAGGCTGCCCGATGTTGTTGCGGCTTCGGGTGTGGCAAACGGCAAGCCGTGGGTACCGGTGAACAGGACGACCCTGGAAACTTCAACATCGAACGTTTTTGCCATCGGCGACGTGAATGTCGTTCCTGCCGGTGATTTCGCTATTCCGAAGGCCGGTGTTTTCGCTGCCGGACAGGGCAAGAAGGTAAGCGAGATCATCGCCAGCCGAATTAACGAAACACCCACGCCCGGGCCATACGATGGCGTCGGATTCTGTTTCATGACCTACTCAGGCGGTCGTTCGGCGACGGTCGGTGGAGAGTTCCTCGCTGAGGGCGGACCCGACACATTCCTGAGCGAACCAACCGTTTCAGGGATGAAAAGCAAGGAACGCTTCGAGCGCGACTGGCGAAGCTTCAAGATTTAGAAAGAGTTTTCTGAAGATGATCGCTGTCCGACGCACTTATCTCCCAAAACCCGGAGTGGGCGGGAAACTGGCGGCACTGGTGAAGCAGGCGGGTGAGGCAATGCAGACCGCCGGGTTCAACAAGCCGACTGTTTATCGAGGCTGGCACGGGGCACACGGAAGGCTGCAAACAGAGCAGCGCTGGGATTCGATCGCCGACTACGAAGCATCACGAAGCGCCGTTCGCAAAACTCCTGGGATTACGTCCGTGTTCGATCAGATCTACCCGCTGCTGGCCGAGACCCATATCACCGAAATTTTCGAGATTTCCGAGTAACGAGGTCACTTTTTCTCCGGCAGGGTTGGTGCTGGCTGATTCGATGGGGTCGAGCCGGGTGGCCGGGCCGTGTTTTCGGAGAGGTCGGCCAGAAGGAACTGCAGTTCGCGGGCTCGTTCTTCCGGTCGCGCACGAGTGGCTAGACCACGTTTTCTCCGACACGCCCGGTGCTGGTTAACTCGGTGAGGTCGAGCCGGTGGATGGAGTGCGACGTTTGCTCAGCATGGTGAGGTGCAGGCCGTGCCCGGTCGTCCGCTTCGAGTTCAGGGCGACCTCTTTGCGCGGCTGCCAGGACCCCCGCGCTTGATAGCCTGGTGCCTGTCGGTCGACAGCTCTACTCCAGCTCCGATTTCCGCCACCGCAACGATCTGACCAGTCCTGCCCCCGTGGACGAGTCCGGTTGAAATACCCGGCACCGGGGGCCCTGGTCCCGCCCGGTTCGCGTTGCTGTCCGATCAGTGGCAGTGACCAGCCCCATGCTAAAAAGCGGCGCATGTTCAAAAGGCACTCCGCCGTGCGCACTGTCGCTTGGAAGCGGTAATCGACGGGCGGTTCGCCAACAACCCAGGCTCACCAGACAGGCGGGCTCGTTTCCGGGGGCAGCCAGGTCATCCACGCACCCTTCAATACCCACCGCACATTGACTGAGCGACGAACCCTCCCCGGCGACGTCATCAATGTTGCCGAGAGTGGGCTGTTGTCTGCCCGGCACAGCAACCGGCGACCAATTCAGGTAGCAGTGGTAACATCCCATGCAGCTTCCCGGCAACCGTGTACGGAGTACGCGTATGCGCATCGGAATGATCGCCCCCCTCGAATTCAGGCTCCCGCCAATCGCATACGGTGGCAGTGAACAGGTCGTAAGTCTTCTTACCGAAGAACTGGTTCGCCGCGGCCACCACGTCACCCTGTTTGCGACTGGCGACTCGATCACAAACGCCGAGCTGGTATCGGGCGCACCTTACGGACTCCGCGGTACCGATCGAGACAAAGGTGTCTTGAATATGTTGAATGCTGCCGCGTGCATGGAGAGAGCGGTGGAGTTCGATGTTATCCACAATCATGTTCCTCTCGAGGGCATGCCTCTTGCCGCGCTGGTTGAAACCCCGGTCCTGACGACATTTCATGGCGGTTTCGCGGGTGATTGGATCAGGCTCTATAACAAATACAGAGGTTGGTACAACACGATCAGCAATTCTGCGTCGTCCCTGCTGGAGCTTCACGACAGGTATGTCGGGGTCATCTACAACGCTATCGACGTGGAATCGTACCCGTACAACCCTGGCGAGCGTGAGGATTTCGCGCTTTTCCTGAGCAGAATTAGCCACGAAAAAGGGCCCGATATCGCGATCGAAGCAGCCATACGCGGGAGATTTCGGTTGGTTATTGCCGGCAATGTAGATGAGCCGGATAAAGAGTTTTTCGAATCCAGGATCCTGCCACGTGTGGACGGCGATCAGATTCAGTACGTCGGCGAGGCGGACGCCAGGATGAAACGCGACCTCTATTCACGAGCGCGTTTTCTCCTCGCACCCATAACCTGGGAGGAGCCGTTTGGCCTGATCTTCGCCGAGGCGATGGCTTGCGGGACCCCGGTAATCGCTTTCAACCGCGGCGCTGCCTCGGAAGTTATCGAAGATGGAATTACCGGGTATATAGTCGAAGACGTAGAAGCGATGGTGGATGCCACACTTAAGATCGACCGCATTGATCCCGCCAGGTGCCGAAAACGGGTGGAAGACCGGTTCAACGTGAGACGCATGGCCGACGATTACCAGGCTGCCTACGGGGAGATAGTCGAAAATCAAAGTAAAACGCACCCTGAGTACAGAGACCCTGCACAACTGGCCCTGCCACTATTAAATTGACACTGCCGCACTTCGCCCGATCAATTTATGACAGAACGTAGGGTCGCACCATGGTCTATTCGCTAGTATCAGACAGCGTTGTCACTACCGCCGGGACCGTTTTCATAGTCTCCGACCAGGGGGGGAACGTCCGGCCCGACTCTCTCGAGGGCCTGTACGCGCTCGACACCCGGTTTCTTTCCAGGTTTCAACTCACTGTCAATGGCGAGGTCCCACTGCCACTGCGCTCCGGAGCCCTAGCCGAAGGCGCGTCCACTTTCTACACCACATCGGGCGCGAGCGGGATCGACTCGCCTGACCTGACTATCCTGCGGGAGCGCTACGTATCGACGGGCCTGCACGAAGAAATAGCGATCCAGAACCACACTCAGATAGAGCAACACCTGACAGTCGCAATCGAATTCGACGCCGATTTCGCAGATCTTTTTGAAGTTCGACGGGGCTCGTTCCTCAAAGCTGGTTTATACCGTTCACAAATCGATCCCGATGGCAGGCTACGCCTCATGTACGAACGGGGAGAGTTCCATCGCGAAACCCACATCGTTTTTTCGCAGAGCCCCGAAATGGATGATCGCCGAGCGGTCTTCAGCTTCTCCATGGCCCCCCGCAGCGAATGGGGATTGTGCCTGTCGATAATGCCGGTCATGGAAGATAAGCCGGAATCGCTCAAGTGCGTAGACGAATATCTCAGTTCGTTGGCCGATGCGCCGGCCACGAGGATTGGCGGCAGGCCCGGCCTTTCGCGTTCCATAAATGGAACCGAGCCATTCGCCGCGGTACCGACCGTCGAGTCGGCCAACGCCGACCTGAACGATGCATACGACTGCGCGGTAGCAGACCTCCAGTCCCTGACCCTCGGGGGGGGCAGCGAAACTCCGGTCCTGGCGGCAGGCCTGCCCTGGTTCATGGCTATCT
>JADFLG010000133.1 GCA_022564545.1 Chloroflexota bacterium
CGAAGTGCCGGGCCATCCTTGTCCGATACGAGAAGAAAGCAGCCAACTACCTTGGCCTCATTCACCTCGCATGCGCATTGTTGTGGTTCCGGCGTCTACACCGAGTAAACATTTTGAGATAGTTACTTAGCCTTCAACCCCGAGCCCGGCAGCGTGCAAAAGCGCCGCACACCGGCCCAGTGACTGAGCCGAATCGCGACCCTCACACAGGAGAATTACGTTGCCGAACACCGCGTAGTCACCATAAAGCGGAGTAAGCGAATCCCGGAACGCACCGCCACCACGGCGATCGCGGGTGCCTTCTTTCCAGCGCACATCAACCTCGCGAAGAAGCGCTTCTTTTCCGGTCACTTCAGCAGCATATTCCACCCCGCTCTCGATGGCGGCTGCGTGATCGGGGTATATCCGCAACTCGTACTGCATCGGTTCGCTATTGGGGGGTGTGAAATAAATCAAATAGGCTCCGGTGGCGGCCGGCAACTCGCTCACGTCATAGTCCCTGACTTTCTTGAACCCGGCCTGCGAAAAATCGTCGAGGTCCCGTACCGTCTCGTCCGGGTTCACCTTCGAAAACGTTGAATCGGCGCTACCGCTCCCACACGCCGCGCCAGTGATGACGACAGCGATGCCAAACAGCAACATGAGCACCCGACCGCGGTGCACCGGTGCTGCCTGCACCACAGGGCTATCCAGAGTCGTCGTCCTCGTCCTCGTCGTCGTCGTCAATTTGCGCTACGTCGCTCAAAAACTGCTCGATTTCAGGTGAAAGCGAAATCTCTTCAGCCGGAGTCGGGGGATTTTCACCTGGCGAATCGGCATCGCTACCGCGCTCGAAACGCTCCACCATGTCTTTCAGCGCCGGGTTGTCGTTCATCGCCGGGGTCACCTGGTCGTACTGCTTTTCCGCCATCTCAATTTCAGGCAGTTGCCGGCTGAACCCGTACAGGTCGGAAAGTACGGTCAGTATTCGGGCGCTGCCGGCATAGTCGTCATCAAGCTTGAGATAAAGCGGCAGGTGGACCATTAGCGAAAGGGTTTCGAGTTCGAGTTCGCTGCGAGCACGTTCAGATATTTGCGACGACATCGAGGTCGGCCCCTGATACCGTGAGGAACTGAGCTTAACACCACTGAAATCGGACGGCGGTTCCCACCCTCGGGCCGACCCGGTGACTGGCAAAGGACGGGAGTGCGGGACCGAGTCGTACATTCCGCCGATCTGCACATAGCGGGTCACATTCAACGCCTTCAGGACTTCAAGGATTGAATCGTTGAAGTCTTCGGCAAATGCGTGGGGCTCCAGTAACTGCAGCAATACGAGATCGGGTGGATCGGCACGACGGGCAATCCTTACCACCGTATTCGGGACTCGCACCGAGCGGACTCCGCCGCGAAGCCGAATTTCAGGGCGGTAGCGGGTGAAGTCGTAGAACTTGCCGGGCCTGTCGAGCTGCCCTATCCGTTCAGCCGCGTACATCCGCCCGAGCCGACGGAGCACGATCTGCCCCACGTTGCCAACGTTAATCCACGGTTTCAGGATGGCGATGCAGTGCGGTTCGCGCAGCGGTGGGTCAGGAATGTTTATTTCAAAATCGCCGATCTTCATTGACTGAATTCCACCCACAGGATACACCGGTTGTTTTTTTTACCGCTTTCCACAGCAGTTTCACTTCGGCGGGTCATGGCTGTGGCACGGTGCTAGAATCCGCCACGCCGCCCCCTTTTGGCGAAGCCAGTCGAGCTGAGAACATCGACTACGACAGGCGGCCGGATGAACAGCCCCGGTCCAACCCATCTTCAGCATCGAAAAGCTCAGTTCAAGAAATCAGACCCGCTCCATGGCACACAAGTTCGTATTTCTACCCCCGCATTCCCCCCTGGTCTCTCAGTGGATCCCACGCCTGCTCGACAGCGCGCCGGGCTGGAGCATCGTTGCGCCCGAGTCCGAAGAGGACACCAGGCGGGAACTCGCAGACGCCGATGCGGCTTTCGGAACGATGGACCCCGAACTGATAGCTGCAGCCCCAAACCTCAGGTGGTTGCAGGCACCGGCCGCAGCACCGGACGCGGGCTACTACTTCGACGAGTTGATCGCTCACCCCACGAAGGTCACGAACTTCCGCGAAATCTACAACGACCACATTTCGGTCCAGATCCTGACCTACATCCTGAGCTTCACGAAGCACACCCACCTGTACAGGGACTACCAGAACAAACGGGAATGGCACAAGCTCGACGCGCCTTACCACGAAAGTTTCCTGCCCGAATCGACGGTATTGATCGTTGGCGTGGGCGGTATCGGCACCGAAACGGCAAGACTATGCAAGGCGCTCGGCATGCACGTGCTCGGAATTGACGCCCGGCGTGAGGACAAGCCAGAGTGGGTAGACGACATGTTCGGTCCCGACCAGCTCGACGCACAGCTGCCGAACGCCGATTTCGTGGTGCTGACGATCCCCCATACACCGCAGACCGAAGGATTGATCGACGCCTCGAAGTTTGCGCTTATGAAGGATTCGGCGTTGTTCATCAACATCGGCCGCGGAATGACCACGAAGCTGGACGACCTGAACGACGCGCTGCGATCGGGCGGGATAGCTGGCGCGGCCCTCGATGTTTACGAGATCGAGCCACTTCCGGCCGATCATCCACTCTGGGACGCCCCGAACACGATCCTCACCCCGCACATCGCGGCACAGGGCGGCCGGCACCTGGAAGAGCGGCGGTTCGAGATTGTCCTGGAAAACTTCAGGCACTTCACTGCGGGCGAGCCACTCCGCAACGAGGTCGACAAGGCCAGCTGGTTCTAGGTGTCACAGGCACGTTTTTTTGGGGGCATTTATCCACCCTCTCCCGGTGGGAGCCAGAGAAGAACGTCGGGGCGAGGGAGAAGTTCAATCTGACATCTTCGCCTGACAACGTATTGTGGAATATTACTTTGGCCCGTTTCGAACCAGGGCTTTTTTAGAGAATCCGGGAATACAAAAGTGACAAGACCTCTCGTAGTCCACATCGACGCGACAGAATCAATCCTTGAACTCGAACGAAAAGCGCTTGCGGGAATCGACTGTGAGATCGTGTCGGTCGCCGTTTCCTCAGAAGGCGAAATCATCGAGGCCGTCAAAAAAGCCACTGTGATCCTCAACGATCACTCGCCAGTGACCCGCGCAATGGTCGACCAGCTCGAAAACTGCAAGCTCATCATCCGCTACGGACACGGTTACGACACAGTCGATGTCGATGCCTGCACCGAAGCCGGGATCATTGTCACCAACATCGCAGGTTCGACATCCGAAGAGGTTTCCAATCACGCCCTTACGTTGATGCTGGCGTCCGCGCGCGAAATCAAACGCCTTGATCTGGCGACGACATCTGGCAGGTGGGACGAGGTCTACTCCAGGTCGATCCTCAACCAAATCTACGGCGAAACGGTCGGTATCGTCGGCTTTGGCTGGATCGGGCGCGCAATGGCCCGCAAGTGCAAGGCCCTGGGCATGGACGTGCTCGTCAACGATCCCTACGTCGGCGACCACCTCGCGGTTGAATACCAGGTTGCATTCGTCTCGAAAGACGAACTCCTGGAACGCTCCGACTACGTGTCGCTTCACGTTCCGCACCTCGAGGGCACCCACCATTTCATCGACGCTGCAGCCCTCGAACTGATGAAACCCACCGCCTACCTGGTGAACACGTCCCGCGGACCTGTAGTCGACGAGCACGCTCTGATTGCCGCACTCCAGGCAGGAAAAATCGCCGGCGCAGGAATGGATGTGTTCGAACAGGAACCGTTGTCAACCGACAACCCACTGCTGCACATGGAGAACGTGATCTGCACCCCTCATATCGCCGGCTCAAGCGAAATCGGCTGGGAAATCATCCGGCGCCGCGCTGGCGAGGAAGCGGCCCGGGTACTGCGCGGAGAACGACCCGAAGTGGTGGTAAACCCCGAGGTGCTTGGCCGCGTCACTCTTTGAGTTTTGGGCAATTGCCGATTAACAGTATTTGTGACGTGCGTGCGTAATCACCCGCAAACTATCTCGCTCATCATTCCGTATAATCCCATTAACGGTCTTGACTCCGGCGGAGCGATCGTGGGTAGAAAAACTCGACTGCCCGGATTTGCGATTCAAGAAGGAGGTGGTCTGTTTAATGTCTAGTACCAAACGAGGTGCCCTGCATTAATGCAGGGCGCCCTGCAGTAGGGCACCTCTAGGGTAGGACCACCCGGTCAGCAGAAGCCAAAGCGGCTATCCTGACCCGGTGGTCCTACTCGCGTCTGCGAACATTTCGTGCTGACGTCACCCGGTCGCCAATCCCTTCTCCGTGGGGAGAAGGTTAGGTTGAGGGGGGATGCGGCCGACCACGAGACTAAGCCCGTCGAATGTGAATCAGCCAAATCCAAAATTCATGATCAGACATTTCACCGCCACAGGTTTCGTGGTTCACGGAGACGCAATACTTCTTCACTGGCACGAAAAGGTCCAGGAATGGCTGCCGCCGGGCGGACACGTCGAACCGAACGAAGACCTGGTCCAGGCGGTTCTGCGTGAGATCGCCGAAGAAACCGGCTTCGAGGCGGAAATAGCTCCGACCCAGCCGCTGCTGGATATCTCGAACCTCGAACAGGTTCCCGCGCCCCACAGCATCATGATCGAAGACGTAGTTGACACCAAACACGGTGAGCACCAGCACATCGATCACATCTACTTCACTCGACTGGCTGGCGGTGCCGGCAAACAACCCTCCGCTCCCGATGGCTGGCACTGGGTGACGCTTGCCGACCTGCAGACCGGAAAATCGTTCCCAACCCCCGACGGCAACGAAAAGCCGCCGCCCGAAGACGTCCTGAAACTCGGTGAAGCCGCAATTCGGCATGTTTCAGGGTTGTAGAGCGCCCGCGCCTCACGACTTCCTCATGAATCCGCAATTAGCATCCGGCTCGTTGCGTCGAACGAATTCTGGCGAAGTATAGGGAGCCTCTGATGACGAGTAGCAATACGATTTCATTTCCAGCCCGCGATGTGTTTGGCAGTCGATTTCGTTGCCTACTGCTCACGCATCAACCGGGCCCCGTGGTGGCTGGACTCCTCAATGATCTGGTTCGCCCGCATGCCGTGGTCGAAGGCGGCCGCGACTACTGGATGCCACGTGGGCTCCTCGATCCGAATGAGTCCAGACTGGGCGAACCCGAATTCCTTTCCGATTCCAACCGAAAGGCCATACAAACATGGTGGCTCGCCGTATCCCGGAACGCCAATACGCCGAATTGGGACATCGTCAGCACCTGCACGATCGATGGCCAGCCAGGTCTCGTTCTTGTCGAAGCCAAGGCTCACGTTGCAGAGTTGGGCAGCGCGGGCAAGTCGGCTCCAAAGAGCCCCAACGGATGGAAAAACCTCGAACGAATCACTATAGCCATGGCCGAAGCGAACAGAGAGTTAAACGACGTAATACCCGGATTTTCTTTGACCGTCGAGTCGCATTACCAGCTCTGCAATCGGTTCGCATGGAGTTGGAAGATCGCTTCAATGGGCGTGCCAGTCATCCTCGTATATCTCGGATTCCTGAACGCCGACGATATGGCTGAGCGCGGACAAACTACGTTCAAATCCGACTCCGAGTGGGACGAGGCAGTTCGTGACTACGGAAGCGGTATCGTGCCTGACGAGGCGTGGACGAAGAAATTGGACATCGACGGAACACCCTTCATTCCCATCATCCGGGCGATGGATGGACGCTGGCCAGCGAAAGGTCGTGGGAGCAGGCAGGACGGTCGGTGACAGAATCGATCTGGCCTTCCTGTTTTGGAAACTGATTGCCACGTCGTCGGACTCCCCGCAATGACACCGGGCCACCCTCTAAACAACCCCAGGCGCGGGCGGCAGAACCGTCATATCACCCCGAAGCCTGAGCGTCCCGATTCAGCCGGTACTCTCCCGCCTCCTCAGGAAACGTGCCGGCCGGCACCCGTCACGAACCATGTCCGCATCAGGCCCTTGCCCTTGACATCGATCTCGCCACGGGGCTCGCACTCGAACTCGTCCTTCACCAGTTCGTAAGTCGCCTCGCTGATCTGGATCCGGCCCGGCTCACCGTGCGATTCCATCCGGCTCGCCGTGTTCACAGCGTCGCCCCAGATGTCGTAATGAAAGTTCCGCTGACCGACCACGCCGGCAACAGCAGGACCGGTATTGATCCCGAACCGCATGGCCAGCCCGCTCGCCGCAACGCCCGACCCACCACGACGGTCTTCCAGGTAATCCCGCATTTCGATCGCGACCTTCACCAGCGCAGTTGCGTGATCTTCACGGATCTCAGGCACCCCGGCCGCCACCAGGTAGTTGTCGCCCGATGTGCTGATCTTCTCCACGCCATGTCGAATCGTGATTGCATCAAAATGTGAAAACACCTCGTTCAGCAAACCCACCATTTTTTCGGGCGAAAGTTTGCTCGCTAGTTCTGTCGACCCCACCATGTCGGCGAAAAGCACGCTCACCTCATCGAACCTGTCGGCAACGTTTTCCGTGCCGTCCTTCAGCCGTGCCGCAATTTTGGCTGGCAGCACGTTCTGCAACAGGGTCTCGGAACGGTTCCGCTCGAAATCCAGCAGCGTGTAGGCCGTATCGCTCTTGTTGACGAAGTGAAGCAACAGGCCGAACGCCACTGAAGATGGCCCCACGATGTTCATGCCGAACATCGCGGTCCTGGCCCACACCGGAACGTTATTGGTGTGATCGAGAGAAGGTTCAATGACTGCACCGATCGCGGCGGCGACTATCAACGCGCCGAACCAGAAGTAAGCCATCCGGCGCGTAGAAAACACGGCGGCATATACCGGAGTAATGAGCAGCCAGGCGGGGGTCCCACTGGAACTTACGAAACCACCGAGTGCGATCGCTGCAAGAAACGGCACGAGCAGCTGCATGAGCAACTGGGTGAATTCGAAAAATGCGTAATTTCGACCTGCCCGGTAAAGAACAAGGTTCACGACAGTCAGCACCACAAATACCAGCGGGATCGCGCCGACAACCGGTTCGTCCGCCAGCAGATAAATCACGCCCCAGATAAGCGCTGCGGGCATTACTACAAGGGTCGCAATTACCGCCACCGACTTGCGTAAGTGAACTGAATCGCTATCGCCGTCTTTCCTGGTAATGGAATTGGCGAACCGGGTCAGTTGGCGACCGGGCGCATTGACGGAGTCGGCAAAATTCATGGTCGGAATTCTAGCCAACTGCATGGCAGCCCGCTTCCCGACCCCGGAGGCTGTCTCATAACTCCCTCTCCATTCAGGGAGAAGGAACTGCCCACGCCGGTTGACGAATTATGAGACAGACTCCCTGCGGAGGGACCCGGGGGGACGCGCATGCCAGCCAATGCCCGTCTCCGCTTACTGGCCCGGATAGCTCTCGAAAGCATCCGGCCCACCCTCCAGCCAGGAACGGAGAACCTGGCACCTCACAGAAGCACGAGCGCCCCGAATCCGCCCGCACCAACCGACCTCTCAGGGAACGTGGCGACCGCCACCCTAGCGGAACTTGCCGCGGCCGGGAATTGGGATTTCGGCCTCGAGCTTCCCT
>JADFLG010000024.1 GCA_022564545.1 Chloroflexota bacterium
TTGAAACGCCTCCCGCAACCTGGACAGAAAAAAGTCCGGTAGCCCAACGGGGTCCGATGTTTTCTCTTCGACGTGGACGTAGACAGGCAGTGCGGGCAGGACATGAGCAGGTCTCCTCGGCTAGTGAGGAACGATGCTATTCTGCCCCGGACGCTGAGTTCTGACAGAACCACCGCTGCGCCACACCCCGACGAAATATCGCTGCATTTGTGTGAGATACGCGCTTTATTTCCCGGCCGCACCAGAGACCTAGAAATAACCAGTTACTATGCGCGAAATTAAACGCCTTCAAGTTCAACTCTGAAAATATTCCAATATTTAATCAATTCGTAACCAGGTCGGAAATCTCCGTTCAAAATCGAAATGAACTCATCAATTTTCGGTGAGCTGATATCGCCCGTTCCCCCGCTTTTGAAGCGCCGTATCGGTCGAGCATAGAACGGCTTTTCCACCCGGCGATATTCATTAAATTTGAATCGGACATCCCTTTGTCCATCGCCATATGAGCGAAGGTGTGACGGAACCGATGTAGATTGAACTTCTCAATCCCAGCCTGGCGACATCGCCGATGCAGCATGCGTTCGATGCCCCAGGCAGTGAAAGCCACCAGGGCCTTTGATAACCAGAATTGTTCAAGTAGGGCGTGCGGCTGGATAGATCTCGCCCGGTTGTATAGCCTAAGAGCTGTAGCCGTCTCGGAGTCGATAGCTACCGTCCGAGGTCTCGATCCTTTCCCTATGACATGGATCAACCCTTCATCCAGATCCACGTCGTCCACCAGTAAATTCGCAACTTCGCTGCGGCGCGCTCCGGTACTGATGAAAATACGAAGGATTGCATAGTCGCGAAGGTCCCAAATATCTGAGCTTTTCCGGCAAGTATCTAGCAACAATTTCAGGTCGTCCTCACTGATGATCGGAATCGGTTTCTCAGGAATTCTCGGTGTTGCGAAGCCAATCATTGGATCGACTTCTATCAACTGATCCACGACCGCCCACTTGAAGAACTGCTTTAGCGACCTGACACGATTGGCCACGGTCGCCGGTTCTTTGTGTGCCATTAAAGAGACTGCAAAAGCTCTAACATCATTTCTCGTTACTAAATCGATAGTAGGACGCTTATATCGATTCTGAACGAACACCACCAGCTGGTGCACCGCTGCCATGTAGGAGCTTCGTGTCTCGTCTGCCCTACCAACGCTTTGAAGGTATAGGTCAAAGCTTGAGGCGACGTAACCAAATTCCGGGGAAATGGTTGAAATACGGTCGATTTGCCGGGTCACGGACTTGGACATTTTCGTCCTCCTCTACACCGCCGCGCCCATGATCACTAGGTCTGGGAGCGCTGTGCTTATTTGAGGCTGACGCAGTAGCCAGTTCGAAACTTCTACCTTGAACTCAGAAGTAGTGAGTTGGTGACGGGCCGGGGACTCGAACCCCGAACCTAGTGATTAAGAGTCACTTGCTCTGCCAATTGAGCTAGCCCGCCCTCGTTAACAATTCAATCGGAGGGGGCAGAAAGTGTCAACGGCAATTCGCGTGCGTATGGCGACGTGGCGTGTTCGCCAGTGACGCGCCTGGGAGTGTGTGGTGCGGACCCGCTCGGACAACTAACTGTCCGAGGCCATCACCCCGCCGATTGACCAATCGGATTTTTCTACGTCGCGGAAGATGATAGTGGTCGCAGAATCTGGTATCCCGACCGTTTCTGATATCGCCTTCGTAACAGCCTTGGCAAGAGCGGCCTTCTGCTCATCGGTGCGCCCTGCATACAGCGAAATGTTTACTACCGGCACTTTTTTCTCCTGGATCTGGACTATGTACGACAGTGAAATCGAGTGGATTATAGACGCCGCGCCGCCGACTTTAACGGCAATCGTTCCTGAGATTCGCGGTCATCCCAATATAATCATCCAGATGAAAGATTCTCTTTTGAGCGGCGACAGGCACGACGATGGGAACATTGCCGGGTCCGATGCCGCGTACATTGCCAATCGCGACATGAGCGAATTCGAGTTGATCGACCGTCTTGCTGCGTTCGGGGTCGCAGAAAACCTGAAGAATGCAGAGTCGGTCCTGACCGGAATCGGGGACGATGCCGCGGTCGTTTCCACGCCGTCTGGTGAACTGTTGCTCACGACCGACGCCATTGTCGACGGCGTGCACTTTCGTTCGGCCGACGAGCGCTGGTACGACATTGGCTGGAAGTGTGCCGTCTCGAACCTGAGCGACATCGCAGCGATGGGTGGAATCCCCGATCACGCGCTGGTGACGCTCGGTGTGCCAAAAGGTGTATCGGCTGAGACGTTCTCCGACTTTTACTCTGGCATGAACGAGGCATTCGCTCAGTTCGGCGGCCGGGTGGTAGGCGGGGATGTGGTGTCTTCGCCCACGATGTTCATAAATCTTGCGCTTACAGGCCACCCGTCGCAAACCAGAGACGGTGTTACAGCGTGGCTTCGCCGCGATGCTGCCCGGACCGGTGACCTGGTCTGCGTGACTGGTCCGCTCGGTGGTTCAGCCGGCGGCCTGGAAGTACTGCTCTCCGGTGACACGAACCCGAGTGGCCAGGTCCTCGTCGACCGCCATTTCCACCCTACCCCGCGGCTCGAAATTGGCAAACTGCTTGTAGAGTCAGGCGTTCTGTGCGCTATGGACGTCAGCGACGGCCTTATCGGCGATCTGGAAAAACTCGCCAGGGCCAGCAATGTCGGAATCGCCGTTGAAATGGCCGATGTCCCCGTGCCGACTGAACTGATATTCATGTTCGGCACCCGTGCGATCGACCTGGCACTGGGCGGTGGCGAAGACTACGAATTGGTGTTCACCACGACAGAAGCGATACATAAAACGCTGTCGAGCGCCCTGGGTCCAGATATTAAGGTTATTGGACGGGTGACCGAGGGCAACGTTCCGACCGGTGAAGTGAAAGTCTTTGATGCGACCGGAGCCGTATACGAGCCGGTCCACAAAGGCTGGGACCACCTGGATGGTTGACGGCAACTTCCCGCCAGACCCTGGGCCCGCCCTGCTGCTCGTCTCAGACTCGGAATTAGAAACAATGCGGATTGGCAGCGCCATCGGGCACGCCTTGCGAATCGGCGACACGGTGCTGCTTTCAGGCGAACTCGGGGCTGGAAAAACCCGGCTCGTGCACGGCATGGCCGAAGGCGTCGAAAGCACAATCCCGGCCCGCAGTCCCAGTTTTGTGATCGTCAACGAGTATCCGGGGCGAATCCGGCTGAGCCACTGCGACCTGTACAGGATAGGGTCGGTCGATGAGGTCGAAGAACTCGCACTCGATGAACGACTGACAGACGGTGCACTGGTGATCGAGTGGCCCGAGGTCGGTGCCAACGCCCTGCCACAAGATGTCCTTTACATGAAATTCGTCAATGGGGAGCATTTAGAACAGCGGTTGATCACATTCACTCCCACTGGCCCGCGCTCCGCCGGGCTGCTGAGCAGATCCGCCGCGGTATTCGAGGCACTCGATGCAGCTGTCGGTCTCTCCCACAAATCCGAATCAGAGAGTGCATCCAATTGATCCTTGCTGTCATCGATACCTCGACCCAGTTTGCGGGGGTCGGCGTGGTGGACGACGCGGGCAAACGGGTTACCCGAGCCTGGAGGTCGGATCGGAACCACGGGCGAGAACTGATGCCGGCACTTGTGGAATCCCTGGCTGAACTATCGCTTGCCCCGACTGACATTACCCACGTTGCCGTCGCGCTCGGTCCCGGCGGGTTCAGTGCTGTCCGGGTCGGGATCAGCACCACGCTGGGGTTGATAGTGGCAAAGAAGCTGCCCGTGCTGGGGGTTCCAACGCACGATATTGAGGTCGGGCCATTTCGCGATTTAGTCGTTTCGGGAATCCCGGTTTATTCATTAATCCCGGCGGGCCGACAGGAGCTGTCGTGGATGCGCCACAGTGAAACGCCAGACGACGTTGGCCCGGACGCTCAAACGGGTGTGTCGTCCCCCCAGGATTTTCTGGACCGCCTTGAGCCCGGTGCCCTGCTGTGCGGGGAGGCATGTGATTTGATGGTCGGGCTGGTAGAAGATTCCCGGTTTCCCAACTTCGGAACGCCCAAATTCGCGGAGCACGGACCGGGCGCGCAGCGCGACCCGAATTCATTGCTCGACATAGCGACTGAGAAGTTCGGGGCAGGGGCCAGTACGGCGTACGAGGAGTTGAGGCCGATTTACGCCCGACCGCCCTCGATCAGCCGCCCAAAGCCTGCCAGGTAGCCGGTTCACGGCCCCTCATTTGGGGAATCAACGCTGCAATCGCATCGGGCCGTCCCAAATTAATCCCCCCACGGGGGCCCGCGGGGCACCCATGGGGCCACAATGGGTTGACGCAAAATCGCGTGAACCACTGATGGAGAAAAAATGTCAACGGAGCGAACACTCGTACTCGTAAAGCCCGACGGTGTGCAACGGGGCCTGACCGGCGAGATTGTCGGGCGGCTCGAACGTACCGGACTGCAGATCATCGGGATGAAGTTGATGATGATTTCCGAGGACCTCGCCAGCCGACACTACGCCGAGCACACAGAGAAGCCTTTCTATCGCGGTCTTGTCAGCTTCATAACTTCTTCTCCGGTAGTCGCTCTCGCCCTTGAGGGGCCGAGCGCCATATCGACCATTCGCAAGGTCATGGGTGTGACTGACCCGGCCGACGCGGCGCCTGGAAGCATCCGGGGCGACCTCGGCATCGATATGGGACGCAACTTGATTCACGGTTCAGCCAACTCGGAAGACGCAGCGCGGGAAGTGACCCTGTTCTTCGACGATTCTGAACTGATCTCTTACGATCGGGCAACGCAGCCCTGGATTGTGGAGTAGGAGACCGCAAATATCGCACGCCCGGTAATTGACGCCTCGGACATGCCACGCGGAGCTCGCGCGGTCGCCCAAGTGCGGCCCCGGCGCGCCCGGCAACTGACGCGCGAACTACTGGACTCGGACGATTTCCGTGGCCCGTGACCAGAGTTGCTCCAGGCCATAACGCTCACGTTGCTCCCTGGTGAACAGGTGGACGACGAAGCCGGTAAAGTCGAGGAGCACCCACCCTCCCCTGCCGGAACCCTCCCGGTGCGAAATGTGAACGCCCATCTCGCGCACCCTGCGACTGATGTCGTTGGCCATCGATTCGATGTGCCGGTCTGTCTCGCCGCTAACAATCACGAAAAAATCGGCGAAGCTGCTGACACCCCGGGTATCGAGCAGCACGACATCGGATCCGAGATGTTCGGATGCTTCGTCGACCGCAGCGCGTGCGAGGTCTTCGTTTGAAGCGGCAACTGGCAAAGCGGCAACTGGCGTAGCAGTACTGTGCGAAGCGGCAACCGGCTTTTTTGGGGTGTCATCCATCATCAAGAATTATAGACACCCTGAACGGATTCGAACTTGCTCGAACTCGACCAGGACCAGGATAAGAATGGCCAGTCAGCTTTCTTTATTTGTTCAGGCGCCGCACTGCTCTGGTGCTACTCTGGAACGATGGCGCAAGTTCAAAAAAAGAAGGGGCGTGCCGTGGTCGCGATGAGCGGCGGAGTCGACTCTTCCGTCGCCGCTGCGCTGCTGGCCCGCGAAGGTTACGAGGTTGTCGGTGTCACGATGCGTCTGTTCAACGCGCCCAACGACAGGGTGGCCCGGCTGAACAAGTCGTGCTGCTCGGTCGAGGACGTTGAAGATGCTCGCAACGTCTGCCGGAAGATCGGTGCAAAGCATTATTTCCTCAACTTCGAAGAGGAGTTTCAAAAGCACGTGGTCGACTACTTCGTGAGCGAATACGAGCGTGGTCGCACGCCGCACCCGTGCCTCGCCTGCAACGACCGTCTCAAGTTCGAGTTCCTCGTGCGGCGCGCCGAGTTGATGGACGCCGATGTGGTGGCGACCGGCCACTACGCCAGGATCCGCCAGGTGGACGGCAACTACAGGCTGCTCGCCGGCACTGACAGGACGAAGGACCAGTCGTATGTCCTGTACACCCTCTCTCAGGAACAACTCGCCAGGCTGGCGTTCCCGATTGGCGATTACTCCAAGGACGAAATCAGGGGTATTGCGAGGGAGCTCGACCTGGCTATCGCCGACAAGCCTGATTCGCAGGATATTTGCTTTATTCCCGACGGCGACTACAACCGCTTTATTGAGCCGCGCCTGAAGCGGAAGTCGCCCGGCGACATCGTCGATACCGAGGGAAACGTTGTGGGGAGTCACGAAGGAATTCATGCGTTCACCATCGGTCAGCGAAAGCGGTTGCCGGTCACCAACAACACGACTCGACCTCTGTATGTGATCGACATCGACTCGGAGTCGGGGCGAATTACGGTCGGGCCCGCCGAGAAACTTATGAAGACCCGGCTGTATGCTTCTGGCGTCAACTGGTTGTCGGGAACCGCTCCGCTCGGCTCGATCCGGGTCGAAGCTCGAATCAGGTATAACGGGCGAAACACTCCGGCACACGTTCGGGCGCTGCCCGACAACGGCGCCGAAATCGAGTTCGATGAGCCGGTCCGTGCGATCACTCCCGGGCAGGCGGTCGTGTTCTACGACGGAGAAGTCGTGATAGGCGGCGGGGTGATCGAGTATTCTCTCCCGGAGCGATCGTCCGGGGGCGACGCGCCATCCGGCGACCGGGCAACTGCGCCTGGCGTCACGGCCTGATTTTTCCCACGGTCACGGTATGCTTCTGGTTTTGCCCGTTGATGCCTGCACCGCCGGTTGCCGCGCATGCGGGTGGGATCCCCCGTCGGTGGACCTCCGTCGACGTTCTCTTTAGCCTTTTGTAGCCAACCTTTCGTGGATTCACTTTTGCCCAAGACCGCCCGCGCACTTCCTGACTTTTCGATCGAAACCGACATTGCAAACGGGGCCCGACTGCTAATTGCCGGGGTCGACGAGGTTGGGCGCGGCACGCTGGCAGGGCCGGTCGTGGCGGCAGCTGCCATCCTGCCGGGGCCAGTACCTGATGAATACAACGGGCTCGTGAACGACAGCAAGGTGCTTTCGGCAGCACAGCGGCAACAGGCGTTCGACTGGCTGGTTGGCTGGTGTGTTAGCTACGGGGTCGGCGCATGCACTGCCGACGAGATCGATTCGATCGGAATAGTCCCGGCCACCAGGCTGGCGATGTTGCGGGCAATTGCCGAACTCGACCCCCAGCCGGGACATCTGCTGATAGATGCTGTCGAACTTCATTCGGTCCCGGTCCCGCAAACTTCGATCATCAGGGCAGACTCACGAAGCCAGAGCGTGGCGGCGGCTTCGATAATTGCCAAGGTTACCCGAGACCGTTTGATGGCAAGCATATTCGAATCTGAGTATCCCGGTTACGGGTTCGCTGCTCACAAGGGCTACGGAACGGCGGTTCATATGGCCGCCTTGAAGGAACTCGGGGTCTCACCTATCCACAGACGCAGCTTCAAACCGGTCAGGGACATGTTGGGCCACCAGGACTAGTCAAATGGCCCTCCGTCCATTTCCAGTTCAATATCAGGTGCGGGACACAGGCAATATTGCGATCCTCTAGCGGAAAACTAAACCTGCCACCGGGTACTGGTCGCGCCGGTGAATCCGCAGCCAGGGCATATTTGACCGGCGAACTTGGTTACGAAATCGTGGCTACCAACTATCGGACTCGCGACGGTGAAATCGACATCGTCGCCAGGGACAACGCCGGGGACAACCAATGCTTGGTGTTCATCGAGGTGAAGACCCGGACTAACAGGGCATTCGGTGCGGGAAGCGAGCAGGTTTCGGCAAAGAAGTCGTTGCGGCTCCAGGCAGCTGCCCAGAGTTATCTTGCCGAAAACGACCTGGAAAACTCGGACTGGAGAATCGACTTGATCAGCGTGGAAATGGACAGGTCGGGGCGGGTGTCTCGCATCGAGCATATTGAGTCGGCGATCGAGGAATAATCCCAACTCCGACGCCGATGATGTTCTGGTCTCCAGTACACTCGACTGTCCTCACACTGGATTTTACGTGACTCTAGAAGATCGCCACCGGGTTTACTGGAGACCCTGTGACCGCGGGCAATTTCAGCGGCAGAACCGAAAACATAAACTCCCATTTCCCACGCCGAACGCAAGCTTCCGCAAGGTCGTCGAGCCAGGCGTTGTCGAGGATCCACAGGCCCAGGCCAACTATTCCGACCTGGTGAACGGGGTTCGTGAACCGATCATAGGGATTTGGACCTATATCGTTGCCAGTATCCGAGCCCATTACAGCGACGTCTCGTTCGTACAGCAAAGGCAATATCTCGGGGGAAGGTCCAGAAGACCCGTCGACCCGGACGTCAACAGGCCCGGTCACCTCTCTGCGCCCCAACTGACCTGTCCGGAGCAGCAGAACATCGCCCTTTTCCACCCTGACACCATGTTCCCGTTCTGCGGCCTCGATATCGGCAACACCAATTCCGTCGCCACGCTCGATGAAATCGACACCTCGGAGAAGGGGAGCATCCACGAGCACACCTTTGGTCACAATCCCGCCGGCCGCAGCCATCACATCGAACTCGGTGGCCCCCTCGGCGGTAGACACCACGCTCGAAGGACGCCCGTTGTAGGTCTGACCGTCCCAGAAGAAATGCGCAAGACTGTCGATGTGCGTAACCGTATGTCCATGGAAGATCAGGCCGAAGTAGTCGATCGCCACCTGGCGGTCCCCACGGACCGCGGACTCTCCCTTCCGGTACGTATCGCCGGCCGAAACCATGAAGTGCTGAGGAGGTCGGGGGACATCGACGGATGCCTTGAAATCGACCGGTCTCGCACAACTCACGATCACACCTTCGGAAACGAGACTCACCGCCTGCAAGGTCTTCTCGGGCGAAAGGTGGTTCAGAGTGCCCTTCTGATCGTCGCTTCCCCAACGTCCCCAGTTACTCAGATCCGAGCTCAGCCATTTCAGCAGGTCGTCCTGGGACGGCCATGACACGGTCATACGCAAAAAATCCTCCGTGCGCCCCCGCACATGCCTTTGGCTCGCCCGCACGAATTTAGTAAAGTCGATGAAGCTTACAAGAAGCGCTGAAACGCTGGATCCAGGTGCCGGTATGATCGTTAGAATCTGGGTCTGAATCCGGTGCCGCCACAAGAAATATCGGCAATGAGGAACGACTGTCGCCAGCCAAAACGTTAATCCTGGCGCAACGACACCTCCGGAACAGACGATCGGGCTGAAAGCCAAATGCAAACGCACCGGCAAGATGAGCTGAAAGAACATTGTTGAGGCCACCAGGAACACCAAGAGAGCGGATAGTCGCCCGGATGACGGGTATCTACGTGATCGTCGACCCCGAGCACACAAACGGTCGCAGCGTGGTCGATGTGGCTGGTGCGGCGTTCGAGTCAGGCGCTTCGGTAGTGCAGTTGCGGGACAAGCTGTCGCCCCGGAGACAGATTGCCGAATGCGCAGTACAGATCCAGAATCTGGCGCATCACGAAGGCAAACTTTTCATCGTCAACGACCACGCTGATATTGCGCGAATAATCGGCGCGGACGGCCTGCACGTCGGCCAGAACGACCTTCGAGTGGAGGACTGCCGACTTGTGCTTGACGACAGGCAGCTGGTCGGTACTTCGAATGCCCTGCTGAGTGAAGCCGAGGAGTCGCAGCGAACAGGTGCCGATTACCTTGCAGTCGGGGCCATTTTTACAACGAGTACGAAAACGGACACGCGCCCGGCTGGACTGGATACCCTGCGGGCGGTGCGCGAATCCTGCTCAATTCATGTTGTTGCGATCGGCGGCATTAAC
Source organism: Chloroflexota bacterium (assembly GCA_022564545.1). Lineage (GTDB taxonomy): Bacteria > Chloroflexota > Dehalococcoidia > Lucifugimonadales > Lucifugimonadaceae > Lucifugimonas. The sequence goes on from JADFLG010000024.1 coordinate 9,770, forward strand.
GCTTCAAATCTGGTGTCGGTAATGGAAGCGGGGGCCAACTCGATTTGCATTGCCACGGCCATCACCATGGCCGCAGACATCGGCGCGGCTACATCTGAACTTGTCGATCTGTTCGAAACGGCAAACAGCTAGCGACCAACCCAGAGGCTGACGATGGCTGGCGTCCTGATCGATCGCAGCGCATCACGCCGGGAACCCGAGAAGCTGCTCGCAGGTCTCGAGTCGAACCTCAGCATGCAGTTTGATCTTTCCGGGTGCGCTCAGGCCGACTCGCGATATTCGTACTCATGGTTCCGATTATCGTAATCGGTGCCCCGGTTCGTTGACTGGCCTACAGGCCAATGCTAGCGTTCTCAGGTCAACCAGATGTTGGACGGGGCTGCATTGACTTCGATTTTCGGAATTGATCGGCGATCTGGTGTTCCAACTTCTAATATCGGACCTTCCCGCGACGCCCACGACACCCGGGGCGTTCGATCGTGGAAGGTTCTTTCGCGGAGATATCCAGATGGGTTCGATCCTGCTTGCGATTGCAGCTGGAGGCGTTGGCCTCGTTGCGGCAGCCCTGTACGCCTGGCGAGTCATGCGGCAGCCATCCGGCAATGACACCGTCCGCGAGATCGGTGCCCTCATTCAAGAAGGGTCCTCGGCGTTCCTGCGAAAGGAATACTCGATCCTGGCCGTGTTCGTAGTGATCATGTTCGTGGTCCTGGCCGTGTTCATCGACTACAACGTTCTCGGTAACACCACGATCGCCTCGCTCCGGGAAGGCGGAGCGGTAACGTCCGACGGCCCGTGGACCGCCCTTGCGTACCTGGCAGGGGCTGCAGGTTCTGCCCTGGCCGGTTTTATCGGCATGAGTATTGCCGTGCGCGGCAACACACGCACGGCCACCGCTGCACAGCATGGCCTGAACAAGGCCCTGCAGGTCGCCTTCAGCACCGGTGCGGTAATGGGGCTGACGGTGGTGGGAATCGGCATCATCGGAGTTTCGGCGTTGTGGCTCATATTCGAGAACCCGAGCGTTATTGCGGGATTCGGGTTCGGAGCCTCATCGATTGCGCTGTTCGCCCGGGTCGGTGGCGGAATCTACACGAAGGCCGCCGACATCGGCGCCGACCTCGTAGGCAAGGTCGAGGCCGGTCTCGAAGAAGACGACCCCCGCAACCCGGCCGTGATCGCTGACAACGTGGGTGACAACGTGGGTGACGTTGCGGGAATGGGCGCAGACCTGTTCGAATCGTACGTTGGTTCGATCATCGCCACGATTTCACTGGCGTTCCTCGCATTGAGTGCAGGCAGTTCGTACTCATTTGATGAACCAAAGGCTGTGCTGCCGCTGGTTATCGCTGGCATCGGTATCATCGCTTCAATACTGGGAATGTTTCTTGTACGAACTGGCGACAAGGCCGATATGGGCAAACTGCTGTGGACGTTGCGTTACGGGATTTTCGGTGCCAGTGGATTGGCGCTAATCGGCACCGCGATCTACATCAATTCGACCGATCTCCCCTTCAACCTCTTCTGGGTCGTAGTTACCGGTATCGTCGTCGGGCAGGTGATCGGAACATCAACCGAGTGGTTCACCTCGTACGAAGGACTCAAGATCGGCAAGTTCGAGTTCAACCCCGTGAAGTGGATCGCGCAGCAGGCGCAGACGGGTCACCCATCAACGATCATCGCCGGGCTCTCGATTGGCCTTTACAGCACGGTTATTCCGGCGCTGGCAATTGCGGCTGGCATCTTCTTCGCCAACGAGCTCGCCGGCCTGTACGGCATCGGGCTTGCAGCTGTGGGCATGCTCTCGACGCTCGGCATCACCCTGGCGACAGATGCGTACGGCCCGGTGGCCGACAACGCGGGTGGGATTGCCCAACAGGCGCACCTCGACCCGGAGGTCCGCAAGCGCACAGACGCCCTGGACGCCCTCGGAAATACCACGGCGGCCACTGGCAAGGGTTTTGCCATTGGGTCGGCTGTGCTCACGGCCCTCGCCCTCCTGGTGGCATATACGCTGGTCACCGGCGTTACCACACTGGACCTGCTGAATCCCAAAGTTCTCATCGGAACAATCCTTGGCGGTCTCCTCCCCTTCCTGTTCTCGGGCCTTACCATGCAGGCCGTTGGGACCGCAGCAGGTGCGATGATCGAGGAAGTCCGGCGCCAGTTCCGGGAGATACCCGGCCTGCGGGAAGGCAAGGAAGGCGTGAAGCCCGATGCTGCCCGCGCGGTTGCCATCAGCACTGAAGGCGCGCTCAAAGCGATGATCCTGCCAGGCATGATCGCAATCATTGCGCCAATCGCAGTTGGTGCGCTAATGGGTGCAGAAGCGCTGGGTGGTCTCCTGGCCGGTTCGATCGTCTCTGGCTTCCTGCTGGCCATCTTCATGGCAAATGCAGGTGGCGCGTGGGACAACGCGAAGAAATACATTGAACTTGGCAACTTCGGTGGCAAGGGTTCCGATACTCACGCCGCCGCCGTGACGGGTGACACGGTCGGAGACCCGTTCAAGGACACATCTGGCCCCGCAATCAATATCCTGCTGAAGTTGATGGCAATCGTGTCGTTGATCTTTGGTCCCCTGTTCGTCTAGGGGGGTCGAGAACAGGTTCAGTCCCCCTTCCCTTCCAGGGAGAAGGGTGCCCCGATAGGATCGGGGCGCGGGTGTGGGTGAAACCTCTCACCGGATAATGGTTACGCCGTCATCACTTCCAACCCACCCACTTCGACAGGCTCAGCACCCGCTCTGACTCCCTCCCATGCTGGGTGGGAGAACTATGTCAGGTGGCGAGTTCGGTGCTGGTTACAAACTCAATCCCGGCTGTCTTCATTTTTTCGATCGCCCGGGCAACCTCTGCGGCGTCCCGCGTAAGTGCGGCAATGCCATCTTCAACCACAAGGGTTTCAAAGCCCAGCGACCTGGCGTCGAGTGCGGTTTTCAGCACGGTCAGTTCAGCCGGCACGCCGCATATAAAAAGCCGCTCGACGGAGTGCCGCCTCAGGGTCTCTTCAAACGTCGATTCAGCAAATGCCGACTGTGCGTCGATCTTCGGATCAGCCCCTTTTCTGATAACGATTGAACCGACCGGCAATTTCAAATTGGGGTGAAAATTGGCTCCTTCCGTGCCCTGCACGCAGTGTTGCGGCCACTTTCCACCGTTTTCTACGAATGAAAGGTGTTTTTCTGTGTGCCAGTCCTGGGTCGCAATCACTCGCCCACCAACGGATTGAACGCGGCGCGACAGGGTTGTGAGGCTCTTCACCAGTGCGAGCGCTCCTTCAACGGGCACAGTACCGCCTTCGCAGAAATCGTTCTGGATATCAATGACTATTAGTGCATCGGTCAGTGAAAGTTCCATGCTCCGGCGCTCTTATCACTGTGCCCGGTGACTACGCACGAAAAATTCACTGCGTGTCTCCGGGGCACAGAGGCTCAGGACCTCGCCAGTTGATACGACATGCAAACCCTGAAAGCTTCACGTGGTCTTTTTTTGGCCTGTTTATTTGGAGGATGCGGGGGCCGGGTCATCTACACGTACGGGTTTGCGGTCCGTTCGTGGCCAATGGTGGTCGTGGGCCCATGACCGGGCAGGACTACCGTCGATTCGTCGAGTGCGAACAGTACCGTGCGAATGCTTTCGATTTCTTTCGCCTGGTCTCCGTCGGCAAGGTCGAAACGGCCAATCGACTCTCGGAACAGGGTGTCGCCGGTAAACACGTAGCCGTCAATATGCAGGGAAATGCTGCCCGGTGTGTGCCCGGGGGTCGCCAGCACATTTATCTGAAATCCGTCGCAGGCCAGGGTTTCGCCACCGTTTAGCTGCCTGGCAGGCACGGGGGGTTCCTCGAAGTCTTCCAGCATGTTCTTGAGCCAGGACGTCTGCCGGGACGCCGCCTTTACGTCGGCAGAACCCATGGCGAACTCGCAGTCGCCGTACCTGGCGAGCAGCGGGGCGACGGCGCCCGTGTGATCCGCATGGGCGTGCGTGGAGATTATCCGGTCGGGGCTGAGTTCGAGCCGATGCAGGAAGTCGATAATCTTTTGCGACTCTCCGCCAGGGTCAATTACGACGCAGCGCGGCGAGTTTTTGGAGCGCACTACGTAACAGTTGGTTGCGAGTGCCCCAACCTGAATTACGTCAATTAGAGTCATGGCCGAAAACTTATCAGAGTCGATCTGAAATCCAGTCGGCTATTGGCCGAAAATAAAATATCGAAATTATCCCGCCTGTCACCAGGTATGGGCCGTAAGGGATCAAAATGCGGTTGAACCCGAACAGTCGACCTGCGTACACAACCACGGCAACCGCCCCGCCAATAAGGACGCCAAGATAGAGGGCGACTGCCAACGGTGCGAGTCCAAGAATTGCGCCCAGAGCAGCTGTCAGTTTTACGTCGCCCCAGCCCATGACGGGCCGGTTAAGGCGATCGCCAATCCAGGCAAACGGGTAGAAGGCAGCATATCCGGCCGCGGCACCCGCAAGCCCCTGCCACCACTCTCGATCGGGCACGAAGAACGAAACGACTATTGCCAGCGCCAGGAGTGGCAGTACAAGGGTATTGGGCAGGAATGTCGTTTCGAAATCGACGAATGCCAGGGCGATCAGAGTCGATATGAATACGAACGATACGACCACAAGCCAGAGCGGCCAGAGCGAATCAGGCAGCCGATACCAGGCCAGACCGAACAATGCGGCAGTGCTCAGTTCAACAATGGGGTATCGGATCCAGAAATTCGGATAGGGAACGCGCGGGGATTTCGCCGCCCCGATCGCGGACACGACCGGCAACCACTCCCACCATCGAATCGGGCGGGGACGTGCACCCTCGGCAATTACGCCATCGACATGATCGTGCGGGGGCGAGCGGTCTATGACGGCGTTGAGCGGGCCGCCAACGAATAATCCCAGGATTGCGAGTAGTCCAGGTTCCATTTTTAAGACAGGTGATTCAGGAGACTTTTTTTCAGAAGATGGGTTCACGAATCGACGGTGTGACCCGTCATCGATTGTGCGTCAACGGCATGCCTGTCGCCTGTGTGCTATCGCCACGGTGTTGTGCCGGAACAGGCGCGCGACGACGACGTTTCAGGTGCCGGCGTGCTCCGGTGTCGATATCACTTTATGTACACTCGACTGTACCGGCATATACCGGGAATCCACGGAAATAAGACGGCCTGCCAATCATCTGATCTTTGCCGACCTGCGGTGAAGCTGCTCCGGTAAGACGACCAATTGAGCGCACCGGCATCCCGATTTGGACTGCATCGCGCGCCGCAACAGCTGCCATTTGGCGTCATTTACTGTTCGGGCGCCCTGTTTACCCGCTCTTGCAACCTGAACAAAACGTTGATCGCTTCCAGCGGAGTCATGCTGGCGATATCAAGAGCTTTCAACTCGTCGAGCGCCTCATTGCTGACCAGCTGCTCGCCAAACGGCATCTGTAGCTGGTACCCGTCAGGGCCGCCGGCAGCAGGGCGCTTTTCCAGTTCCTCGAGCAGCTCCCATGCCCTGTTGACAACTGCACCGGGCATGCCTGCCATCCTGGCTACATGAACTCCGTAAGAGCGATCGGCACCTCCTGGCACAATCTGATGCAGGAAAACCACTTCGCCAGACTCTTCTGCAACCGCAACCCGGAGGTTGTGCGCACGGGGAAGTTGATCGGCGAGCTGCGTCATCTCGTGGTAATGAGTGGCAAACAGCGTTTTGCAACCGAGCTTTGGCGAGTTGTGGATGTGTTCGGCAACCGCCCTGGCGATCGCCAGCCCATCGTAAGTCGACGTGCCCCTGCCGATCTCGTCCAGCACTGCAAGTGAACGGCTGGTGGCCTGATTCAAGATCGAGGCCGTTTCAACCATCTCGACCATGAAAGTCGACTGACCGCCGGATATGTCGTCGGACAGGCCCGCCCGGGTGAATATCCGGTCGACAACGCCAATGCGGGCCTTAGAAGCCGGAATGAAGCTCCCGACCTGCGCCATGAGCACCAGGATGGCGGCCTGCCGGATGTAGGTGGATTTGCCAGACATATTCGGTCCGGTGATGATCATTATCTGCCGCTCTGAATTCGAGAGGTCAAGGTCGTTCGGGACGAACCGGCCCGGACCGAGTGACGATTCGACCACCGGGTGACGGCCAGCTTCGATTTCCAGGACGGTGCCGTCATCGACCGTGGGACGGACCCAGCCATTTTCGGCTGCCGCCTGTGCCATTGACGCAAGTGAATCGAGGGTACCGATTGCGCTGGCAGTCTCCATGATCCTCTCGCCATGCACGGCAACCTCGGCGCAAACACGCCTGAATATCTCTCTTTCGAGCTCGCTTATCCGGTCGCGGGCCGTGAGGATCCTCGATTCGAGTGCTTTTAGCTCCGGTGTAATAAATCGTTCGCCGTTCACCAGTGTTTGTCGCCGTTCAAAAGATTCAGGAACAAGGTGGACGTTCGACTTTGAAACCTCAAGGTAGTAGCCGAATACCCGGTTGTAGCCGATTTTCAGGCTTCTGATCCCGGTCGACTCGCGGTGGTCGGCCTCGAGTGCCGCGATGCTCGACCGGGCGTCGCCGGAAAGAGCACGTACTTCGTCTAACTCGGCGTGAAATCCCTCTCGTATCGCAGACCCTTCGCCAACCGTGACCGATGGTTCCCCGGGTATTGCAGCTTCGAGCAGGTCGACCGCTTCTTTACACGAATGCAGCCGACCGATCACACCGCCGCCCGGCGTTACGCCCTCTGGAAGGGCATCTAACAGATCGGGGACGACCGACAGCCCGGCACGGAGCGAGGCCAGGTCCCGGGGAGTGGCTGTGTTTGTCCGGACCCGGTTCGTAAGGCGTTCGAGATCGGACACCTCTGACAGGAGGTCCTGGACCCGTGTGCGAACGTTCTGGTCATCGAAGAACGCAGTCACCACATCCTGCCGTCGCCTGATGGTCTCGATGTCCATTGGCGGTCGCGTGAGCCAACTCCTGAGAGTCCTTGCCCCCATCGCCGTTTGCGTGCGATTCAGCGTTCCGTAAAGCGTCGGCGCGCCCGATCTGCCCTGGGACGAACTAAAGACCTCGAGATCGCGGAGCGCCTTCTGGTCCAGCTTCATGTAAGAGCTCGTCGACTCGGTCCGCAGCGAGGTTATCTGCGGGATTGCGCCGAACTGCGTTTCAGCCACGAAATCGAGGACTGACGCTGCAGCGACTATTGCCAGCGGCAGGTTCTGGCAACCGAAGGCTTCGAGGGTATTCACCTTGAAATGTTCTTTGAGCCGGGCGACTGACAGGTCTGAATCCAGCCGGGTTTCGTCGAGCGGACGGATAACCGTTGCTGACATTTGTTCCGGACGGACCAGTTCGGTCGCAATCGTATCGGCGATCAATTCGGCAGGTGCCAGGCGGAAGAGTTCATCCCACAGTTCGGAGGCGGGAAATTCTGCCGTCACGAACTCGCTGGTCGATATATCGACATAGGCAAGACCGGCTCGTTGGCCATCGCTCACAGCCACCGCCAGGTAGTTGTTTGTGGTCTGGTCGAGCAGTGCGGGCTCGATGATTGTCCCGGGCGTGACGACCCGCACGACTGCCCGTTCGACCAGTCCCCGGGATTTCGCGGGGTCGCTGGTTTGCTCGGCAATTGCGACCTTCAGTCCCGCTGCCACGAGTGTCCCGAGGTGGTTGTCGAGTGCGTGATAGGGGATTCCGGCGAGCGGCGCTTTTCCTCCGCCACCCGATTCCCGGGAAGTCAGGGCAATTCCCAGCACCCTCGACAGGGTGTGGGCGTCTTCGTCAAAACACTCGTAAAAATCGCCCATCCGGATAAGGAGAAGTGCGTCCGGGTACCTGGCCTTGAATTCCAGGAACTGGCGCCGACCGGGTGAGAGTTTTTTGCCGCGGGCCTTCTTTTTCCCGGTTGTGCCCGACGTTTCGGTTGCCCCAGACGTCCCAGAGCTCCCGGAATTTCGAGGCCCGTTTTTCGGCGCGGGCCTTTCGGTTTTAGCACTGGCTCTGGCCGGCGAACTTGTGGTGGAACTGCTGGTTGCTGACATCCTGGCCCGATTCTAGCTTGAATGCGGGCCATGTTCGCCTGGACGTGACGGTTACCGGTATCGAATTATCGCCGAATCCGAGGCGTTCCAGCGAAGTTCGGAGAACGAACTCCCCTTTGGCAATTCGAAAACCAGCATGCCGGCAACTTCCTCGCCCTGGTTGAGTTCGATTGAACCCCACATCGGGACGAACCCCGCCACGTTGTACCTCGCATCGTTTTCGGCCTTGGAAGAGGCCGTGATCGTATTCAACGGCTTGTAGCTGGCCCGGTCGCCATCGAGCAGAGTGGCGGCGCTTTCATCGATCACCAGGGACACCGTTCCAGATGTCTGGTTGATCAGCCTCACCTTGATGTAGACAAGTTCGTTTTCTTCGATATTCTCTGGCTTCATCTCCCAGGTGTTGATGCTGCCCGAGGTAGCGGCACCTGTGTAGAGGATTTTCGGTTGAGCCTCTGGCCGTTCCGCCCTGATCCACAGAACTCGCCCGGCAACGTACAGTGGATCGCCACCTTCAGACTTGAAGACCGTCATTAGCGAGATAAGCACGACGGCCAGAACCACTGAAAACGCGGTAATGCCCATGAGCACCACGGGTTTGTTCTCTTTGGGCACCCGGACCTGACGCCTGGCGAGGATTGCACCGCCTGGATCGACATCCAGGTACTCAATGCCCGGATCGCCACGGAAACTCGCAGTTGGCGAATATTCGAGCCGCACCCGTACGATGTTGTTGGTCATTGATTCGGCAGAAACGACATCCCAGGTCAGTTCGACATCGCGCATCCTGGGACCGTATTCGTACTGGTTTGCCGCGGCGTATTCGAGTGCGGCCCGGACCTGTCCTGGAAACGTGGCGCTGGCATCTTGACCCCTGGCTATTGTGGCGGGTACGTCCGCCGGTCCGTTCGCCGTCGCATCTGGCGAAGGTTCGCCTGTCGAAGTCTGCGGCCCTGCGTGGGTTTCTGGGGTTTCCTTTTCGTTTCGGTTTTCTTCAGTCATCCGTTGCTCCACTATCCCGGCCAGACCAAGTGCGACCAGGACCGGCAAGCGAGGTCACATGATGTGCGTGCCACGAGGCACCGTTTTCGATATTTCGGGGAACTAATTATTGCTGTACGAAATTTTTGCGGGCTAGTTCCGACAGATCCATTTTTCATTTTCCGTCAGTTGCCGCCAGCTGCAGGAAACGTGCCGAGTTGTTCCAGAATCTCGGGCAATACTTGAAGTACGTCATCGATGTCGGTTCCGGTTGTCTCGCGGCCCATCGAAATCCTTACACTTCCAACCGCCAGCTCGGGACTCATCCCCATCGCCAGCAGTACGTGAGAAGGTTCGAGTGAGGCCGAGCTGCAGGCGCTGCCGCTCGAAGCCGCGATGCCCTTGAAATCGAGTCCCAGCAACACCGGCTCGCCCTCCACGCCGGGGAACGAAAAGTTCGCAATTTCGGGTACCCGGTCGGTATGGTGGCCGTTGAACCTGGAATTCGGGACCCGTTCTGCGATTCCTTCGACAAGACGCTCCGAGAGTTCGTGGAACCGGGCGCGATTGGAGGGGCGTTCAGCCTCGGAAAGCGTAAGGGCTTCACCCATTCCAACGATCGCGGCTACGTTTTCGGTGCCCGACCGCATCTGCCCTTCCTGGCCACCCCCCGCGATCAGCGGTTCGAGTTCGGTGCCACGGCGAACAAACAGGACGCCCACGCCCTTGGGACCATAAATCTTGTGAGCGGACAGGCTCATCAGATCGACTCCCAGGTCGTCCACATTCAGTGACAATTTTCCAGCGGCCTGCACCGCGTCTGTGTGAATCAGCACGTTTGCCCCGACGCGATCGGCGGCATCTCGCACCCGCTGTGAGACTGCCGACACGTTCTGGATGGTACCGACTTCGTTGTTGACCAGCATCACGCTGGCAAGAAAGGTATCCGGGCGCACTGCCGCCGCAAACTCGTCGGGGTCCACACGGCCTGCCCCGTCAACCCCAACGTAGGTGGCCTCGTAGCCCATCTTTTCGAGTTGTTCGACCGGATGTATCACGGCGTGGTGCTCTATTGCCGATGTGATAACGTGGCCGCCCGATCGTGAACCCGGCGACAACCCCTGCCTTGCGGCCGCCACACCCTTGATCGCAGTGTTGTTCGATTCTGAGCCACCGCCAGTAAATACGACCTCGCCCGTACGCGATCCCAGCACGGCGGCCACTTGCTCGCGGGCCTCGTCCAGGCCGTAACGCGCTTCGCCGGCCAGTGCATACAGGCTCGAAGGGTTGCCGAATTTCTGGCTGAAGTAAGGCAGCATCTTTTCGAGCACGTCTTCACGCACCGGCGTCGTGGCAGCGTGGTCGAGATAATTGATGCGGTCGTCGTTCATATGCATGGCCCCGGATATTCCCGAAACAATTTTACGGAATATGCGCAACTCATTATCAACCCGAAACAGCCGACAAATCCGTGTAGCCGTCGGCAGCGGGCTTGGATACTATATTCGGGTTTGGAAACCGCGTGACTGGAAGCGCCGTATCAATGTGCCGTGTGACACGCGGCACTTTTAAGTTTGGCAGAATAGTTCTGCCCTGGTGCTGTTGGGGCGCTATCGGCTGTGACGCAGCCATGACCGGAGCTAATAATTGATTAAAGTTGAGCACATGTCGAAGAGTTACGGCCCTTACCCTGCCGTGATCGACATTTCGTTCGAAGTGCTCAGGGGTGAAATCGTCGGTTTCCTGGGGCCTAACGGCGCCGGCAAGACCACGACGATGCGAGTGATAACCGGTTTCACACCGCCTACAGAAGGCGTGGTCACCGTTTCCGGATACGATGTCGTGTCACATTCACTCGATGTAAGACGTCACATCGGATATCTCCCCGAAACCGTCCCTTTGTACCTGGATATGACGGTTACAGACTATCTCAAATACATGGGTGAAATCCGGGGCATGAATTCGGCCTGGGTTAAAGATCGCCTGCCACTTGTGATCGACATGGTCAAGCTGGGCGAATACCGGAACACGCTTGTTGGCCGCCTTTCGAAGGGATACCGACAGCGCACCGGGATTGCCCAGGCGATTTTGCACGAGCCCGACGTGCTGATCCTGGACGAGCCGACCATCGGCATCGACCCGATCCAGGTAGTCGAAACCCGGGAGTTGATAAGCGACCTGGGCAGGGAGCACACGTTGCTGCTCAGTTCCCACATCCTTCCCGAAGTGAGCGCGATCTGTTCGCGTGTACTTGTGATTAACGATGGCCGGATTGTGGCGGACGACGACCCCGACGCCCTGTCGGAAAAGCTTCAGCACGCTGAGCGTATCGAAGTCGGCGTACGTGGTGCAGAGGCCCCGGCATTCATCAGTGCCATGCGGGAAATATCAGTGGTGGTCGATGCGCGGTCGGATCAACGAGCGTCGATAATCCAGCGTGCTGAGCGTGAGAATTTCGCACCGTTCATTGTCGATGCTCGGCCCAATGCCAATGCAGCCGAACAGGTTGCAAAGACCGTGATCGACAACGGCTGGGGATTGTCGAACCTGACCCCCCTGCCGATGACCCTGGAAGAAATCTTCCTCGAATTGACAACCGAAGAAAACTTGGGCGAGTAGGAATTGCGTTTCATAACCGTCATTGCGGTCAAAGAGATCCGCACATATTTCGGATCGCCAATGGCCTACGTTGTATCGGCGGCGTTTCTGGCCATAACCGGCTTCTTTTTCGTTGCGTCGGTGTCCGACGCGTTCGCTGAAGCCAGCATCCGCGGCTACCTTGCAGGTGCGGTCTTCTTCATGATTTTTATGTCGCCAGCGCTCACCATGCGGCTCATCGCCGAAGAGCAGAAGCTGGGAACCCTTGAGTTGCTGCTTACCTCGCCAATACGGGAATTCGAAATCGTCATTGGCAAGTTCATCGCGGCTTTCGTCATGATGGCTATCATGACTGGCCTGTCGCTTTACTTCGTCGTGGTGCTGTTCATCTACGGCGACCCGGACATCGGCCCCCTGCTCAGTGGCTTCCTTGGCCTTGGCCTGTACGCGGCAGCAACCCTGGCTGTCGGCCTCTTTGCATCGGCGCTGAGCAGCAACCAGATCGTGGGTCTGATCGTGGGATCGGGGATACTCACTGCCCTGACCATCATTGACTTCGTCAGCGAGCGGCTCACGGGCCTGGCATCGCAGGTCCTCGACGGATTCCAGCTTGGCGCCTCGTTCTCTGTGTTCGACCTCGACAGCTTCGGAGTCGCCCAGGGCGGCCATTTCGCAGATTTTGCGAAGGGCATCATATCCGTCTCAGATATCGCTTATTACATTTCACTGACAGCAGTGTTCTTGCTCCTCACGGTCCTCGTGCTGGAAGCAAGGCGATGGCGCTAGGCCCGTAGATGTCCACAGAACAGCAGAACAGGCCCGAAAGCCGGCCGTCAGCCGATTCCATCCGTCAGAAGACATCGGTCATTAGCAGCCTGAGGAAAAACTCCCAATCGATACGGCAGGCGCTGGCCTTTGTTGGCGTAGGCGCGATTGCGTTCGGGGCGCTGATATGGATTTTCCTGCGCGGCCTCGAAGGACCGGCATTCATCGTTGTGGGCGTCGGGTTTGGACTGCTGGCCATCGACGCTATCATCTCGCTCGCAACGGTCAGGCAGGCGGTATTCGGTCGAAGGGGCCGCTATGGGTTCAACACGGCAATCGTGTTTATCGCTTTCCTGGCCATCGCGGTAATTGTCAACTTCGCGCTATTCCAGGCGCTGGACCGACCGAACCCCGCAGGCTGGTTGCGCATCGATACCACCGCCACGAAACAGTTCCTCCTTGAAGAGCAAGTTGTGAATACGCTGGGGAACTTGAAAGAGCCCGTAAAGATAACCGCGTTCTTCGTCACCAATACTGCAGCGGATGCTGCGGCATGGCGAGACACCCAGGACATGTTGAGCGAGTTCCGGCGGCGCTCAAGCGTGTATGACCTTTCTTTCGAGCTTGTCGACCCGGATTTGAACCCGAACGTCGCGACCGCTCTCGGTGTGACCCGGTTCCCGGCCCTCGCCATTGAAGGTGTCGAAAGCCGCAGGACCGAGATCGTGGTCGGTGGAAACCCCGGCGATGGACCCGACGTGTTCACAGAGCAGCAGGTAGTGACAGGATTGCTGGTGATCAACCAGATCGCCCAGAAGATGGTCGCATTCATAACGGGTCACTCCGAGCGTGACGTGACCGACCCCGTGGGGAGCACCGGTCTCGGACTGGCTGGAGCCGCCCTGGGCCGGGAAAATTACATCGTCCTGGTGGAAACGCTCCAGGAGTTGGGTACGAGGATGACGCTGGGCGATCCGCAGCAAATCCCGGCGGTGATCGTATTTGCGGGCCCGGTCCAGGAACTTTTGCCCATTGACCAGCAGGCCCTGCTGACTTACGCCAGGTCCGGTGGCAGCATCCTGTTTATGTTCGAACCGGATGAAACACCCGATACCTTCAAGCAATTCCTGTCTCGCTATGCCGTTTCGATTGGCGATGGTGAGGCTGCCGACATTGCAAGCTTCGTCGCGCCGAGCCCAAGATTCATCCAGGTCAAGAAGAGCAACGCCCAGCTCCCGCCCCATCCGGTGACCGAGGGCTTTGAAGTCCTTTACCTGCCCGGCAGCACCCACTTTGCCTGGGCTATCGACCCGCAATCGGTACCGCTGGCCGACGAGGTAACGCCACTCATCCGCCAGAGCATCCTCGCGTCGACGACACTCAGCAGCTGGGCTGAAACTGACCCCGACTCGCTCGATTTCGACTTTGAAACGGAAATTGCAGGACCGCTGCCAATTGCCGTGGCGGTCGAGGCTGTCGGCGAACTGTCCGGGGGTGTATACAGGGACGATGATGGCTTTATCAGTCTTAACATGGTCTTGATCGGGGATACAGACTTTGCGTCGAACAACTATTTCGGTTCTGCCAACAATGCTGACCTGTTCGTGAATTCGGTGAACTTTCTTGCCAAGGACTTCGAACTGATCTCGATCCGGGCCAAGACCGACACAAACCGCCAGTTGTTCCTGACCCGCAACGAGCGTGATTTTGTGCGCTGGTCCGGCTGGTTGCTCATGCCGACCCTGATCAGCCTGTTCGGGTTCTGGACCTGGTGGAGAAGGCGCTAGAAAATGAATCTGCGCCTGTTGCTCGTCCTGATTACCGTCCTGTCCTTTGTCGCGATCGGCCTGACCTGGTTCGTCACCAACCCCGCGGAAGAGTTCAAAGAGAAGCAGCCGCCGTTCTTCTACACGCTGGCACCCGACGATCTGCGAAATATCGAGATCCAGACAGGCGATTTGAGCACCAGCTGGTCATTGCGAGAAGGGACCCGTCGCTGGTATTTCGACGATCTGGAAGATATCCCGGCTGACCTCTACCGGTGGGGTGGAATCACTCAACTGCTGGGTGGGCCGCGTACACAGAGAGTGCTCGCAACGGAAATCGACGACGAGTCGCTTTACGGCCTCGATGCACCGAGTGCGAGCATTACGGTGACCCTCCGTGACGGATCGCGAGTGAAATTGTTTCTGGGCGACCGCACCCCAGACCAGGTGAACCACTACGCACGTATAGAAGGTTTCCCGCAACTGGTCCTGGTCGATGCCACATGGGGCGAGGTCCTGGAGCGCCTGGTTACCGAACCGCCGCTACCGGAGTGGTACTACACACTCTCGGGGCAGGTCCGCGAAGTCATTCTCTTTGACAACAACGAGGTCATTCGCGCCTACGGTTTCGATCGCGACTCCGAGGTCTGGTCAGTCTGTGATCTGCCGCTTGAGGCAGATCCCTGCACGGGCAGCCAGCTGGCAGACGGCGATGCCCTGGACCGAGAGCTTGAGCATTTTGGCAATCCGAAAATCGGTGGTGCGGTTGCGCTGAACCTCCTTGACGATTCGGAATACGAGCAATACGGCACGGTCCAGACGGCGCCGTACATCGCAGTAAGAATCGAGAACCGGACGGCCACCAACGTAACCGAAGTCACGCGTCTCACGATGACGATCGGCGACTTTACCGAGGATGGCAGGTTCCGTTACGCGGTGGCGAACGAGACTTCGGACGTGATCACCGTTGATGCCGAGTGGGCCGACCGCGTGCTTGATCTGTTTTTCGGCGAGGTGCTTGCCCGGTAGTGCCGGGCGTTCGAGGCGAACCTGGGCACTCGCGCGAGCTCCGCAGGGCACGCCAGGGCAAAGGCTAGTTCAACGACACCGTGCGTCCCTCGGCAGACGAGCGGTAGCCTCCGTAGATCACCCGATTTGTCTTCAGGGCTTCCTCAGCAGGGCAGATCGTTTGGCTGCCCGTTTCCACCGCCCGAACGAAATCGTCGATTATTGGCAGTGTCGAAGACTCAGGTATCGGGTCGTCGAACACCTGGCGACCCTCCGATGTTTCGATTGTGACCCGGCATTGGTCGAGCGGATCGAGCAAGATGCGGCCTCCAGTGCCACAAATTTCAATCCAGTCCGTTTCAGAGCCTGTAACCGTGTGGTGCATGGCTATGAACCCCTGCGCCCCCGAATCAAACCGGAGCAGCGCCACTGACGCATCGTCAACGTCGTACCCCTCGCCCATCCTTTCGATTGCAGCATGCACTTCTCGAACCGTGCCCAGTAGATAGATCAGCACGTCGATGCGGTGCGACCCGGCCCTCTGAAACACACCGGCGCCCGCCATGTCCTTCTCGATCAGCCAGCGGCGGGGAGCAAGATCGGGCCGATGGTGCTCGCCGAGGAAGTGCGTGGCGTGGATACCTGCCAGGGTCACTCGTCCGATCGCTCCATCGTCGATCAATCGCTTCGCCCGCTGCACGCTCGGGTAGAACCGTCGGTAGTAGGAAACGCTGAGAAGCACACCGGCCCTCTGGCATGCGTCGATCATCTCCAGATTTTCTTCCACACTGGTGGCGAACGGCTTCTCGCACAGCACATGCTTTCCGGCCCGGGCTGCGGCCAGCGTGAACGGATGGTGGAACTTGTTGGGAGTCGCGATGTATACGGCCTGCACGTCTGGATCGCCGATCAAGTCGTGGCCGTCGCCGTACCGGCGATCGATCCCGAACTTGAGCACTTCTCCATCTCTGTCCGCTTTATCCGCTTTTTGGCGTCAGTCAGATTCGATCACTTGCAGGAACACGTAGGCACTGGTGCAGATCGTGGCCTCAACGCAGTGGCCTCCAATCACATCGCCAGAGGGTTTTGCGGCAACGATGTGGATGTGCGTCCGAATATCGCCGCCAGGCAGCGGTGCAATATGCCCTTCGGCGCTGACTATCTCAAGTACCGCCGAGATGTCGTGGTCCTGGAATTCAGGTTCGCCACCGTCCGGGACGCTGCACAGATTGTGAAGCTTCAGATTCGTGACGCTGCCGATGCAGGAGACGATAACGGCAGAGGTAATTCCGTTGGCCCTCGCGAACTCATCAAGGCCACTGACCAATTGCTCACCAGGGGTGAAACGACGCTTCAGCAGCCTGCCCGGCTTCACGGTTGCCCAATCAGAATTCTCGGTCAATATCATCTGGTCCCGCTACTCGGGCCCTCGCGACCCAGGAGGCGATGGGCCGGTTAATAGCTCACCATGCAAGGTCGCGGCGTTTGTCACCTGGCGTGCAGGATACCCGATCGCTGGACTGCGCCTCGCGGCTCTCAGGCCGGCTCCTTCACCAATTAAGTGCTGATCGAGCGCTGCCTTCGTTTCCGGCCTGAAGTGTTGACTGAGCGGCGGGCTGTGGTGGTGAGCCCGGAATCGCCCTGAACCCTGATCTATGTAGTCAGGTTCCGGTACAGCTGCGGCAGGCGGATGGGGAGCAGGCTGATGTCTGGCAGCACTTCATAGCTGAAGTCTTCCATCATCGTCTTCATGTAGTCGTGACCGGCCTTGTCGACTGTCAGACAGAACGGTGTTATTCCCGCCTGCCGGGCCTCGAGCAGCGCCTGTCGGGTGTCGTGTACCGCGTATTCCTTTTCGACGCCTTCGCGAGAGTAGCCGCGGTCCTGCGGTCGCCCGTCAGAGATCAGGAAAAGGAATCGAGAGCGAGCATCGACCTCGGCGAGTTTGGTCACCGTGTGCCGAATGGCCGGCCCCATGCGGGTGGCGTGCAATGGCGCAATACGGTCGATTCGACGGGGCACAATTTCGGTGAACTTCTCGTCGAGGTCCTTGATCGTGTAAAACTCGACGTTTTCCCGGCCGTATCCCGAGAACCCGAATATTCCGTAGGTATCGCCGAGCGTTTCGAGCGAGTTGACGAGAAGTGTGATCCCTTCCTTCTCGACATCGACAATTCTCTTGTATGTTCGGCGCATGCCTTCCGACCGGCGGGAGCGCAGCCAGACCATGTACTCGACCGGGTCGTCGGGCGCGCCCCAATCGTCGGAGGGCTTCTTAGCCTCGTCGATCGCCTCGGCCGTTGAAGCCGACATGTCAAGCAAGAACGCTACCGCGACAGACCGTTCATTTTTGTTCCTGCGCCAGTAGAGCTTCTCTTCGGGCGACACGCCGGCGCGGAGATCGATCACGGCTTC
>JADFLG010000134.1 GCA_022564545.1 Chloroflexota bacterium
GGCAGGCTGCTTGGCTTCGACGAGAACGACGAGAATGTGTTGGTCGTCGAGGAAGTTGTTCTTGCGAAGGCCCCGGAGCCTGTCGGCGGTCCGGTCCGCGGCTAGAATCCGACCACGGAGCAACAATGAATGTCCGACAAGATCACCATACTCCACGCAACGGACTTCCATTACACGCGCCGCAACCCCCGCAGCCGCAGTGACAGCTTCGGTGAGGCCATTCTGGCCAAGCTGGCCGAGCTGGTCGGAACCGGAAACAAGATCAAAGCCGACGCCATCGCCATCAGCGGCGACCTATTCGACCGCAAGGGCGATGTGACGACCGAGGAGACCGCGGACATGGCCCGCGTCCTCGCCGCCGCCCGCGTACCAGTTCTGACGATCATGGGTAACCACGACCAGATCGGCTACCGCCCGGAGAGTCTGCCGAAAACCGGATACGGCGTCCTTGTGGCGGCCGGGTTGATACGACACCTTGACGACGGCCCCTTCTTCATTCGTCGCAACGGACTGGTTGTCGCGGTGTCCGGCACAAGCTACAGGGACGGCGTGGATCGCGACGGGCGGGAGTCCTACTTCCCGGAGCGGCTGGAATGCGACTTCCAGGTACATCTGACGCACGGCTACCTCCTCGATGTGAAGCAGAGCATCATCGAGGAGTTCACTCCGTACACTGGCGTCGCGGGTACCGAGGCGGACTGCATTCTCAACGGACACTACCATCCGGAGCAGAAAACCAAGCGCGTCAGGAACGACAGGGGCGGCTGCCTCGTCATCTCCCCAGGTGCGGCGTCGCGGGGCGCGTTGACATCGGACAACTTCGACAGGATGCCGAGGATGACGATTCTCCGCATCGATGCGGACGGTATCAGGCACACCTTGCGGCCATTCCAGTGCGCCCGCCCGTCCTCGGAGGTACTCAAGTTCGAGGAGAAGGCCGAGGAGAAGGAACGGGACACGAAATTGAAAGAGTTCGCCGAAGGACTCCGGGAGGCGACGGATTTCGAGGAGACACTGACGCCGGAAGAGCTGCTCGCCGCCGTGGGGGAGGACATGCCGGAGTTCCCTGACGATGTGTTGAGGGACGAAGTGATGCTGGAAGCGAAGCGCTACCTGGAAGCGGCTGGCGCAAGCGCCTAGATGGAGATACGACATGAACGACGCCAAAGAGCGTTTGGACACCCTCCGCCAAAAGGTGGCGACCGCACGGGACGAGAAGGTTCGTCTTGAGGAGCGGCGGAAGGCCAAGGATGCGGAGCGTAAGCAGATCCTGACCGGACTCAAGGAGCTTGGTGTCGAGGAGGGCGATCTCGACGACACTATCGCAAAGCTGACCAGGAAGCGGGACTCGGAACTGGACAAGGCCGAGACCATCATCAATGATATCGAATTGTCCGACGACGAAGACGGAGACCGGGATGATTTCCTTGATGAATGATCATCAAAAGACGCAGGTATTCCGCGACGCCGCCGCGGCCACATTGAAGAAGGACAGAGTCGAGGCGATTCGCAAGCAAATCGACGACGCCCGCCTGCGTCACGAGGCCCGCAAGGCTGCGCGCGACGAGATCGTCAAGCTGGCCGAAGAGATCGAGGGTCGGTCGAACGATGCCGGCCACCGCGTCAAGGTGCTGGACTATGTGGGCGAACTGCTAAAGGTCGTCGCTGAAAAGAGGGAAGCCAAGTTCCGGAAGGGCCTTGAAGCCCTTGTGACACAGGCCCTCCGTGCCGTCTTCGACGACGACTCGTACACCTTCTTCATTGAGCAGGATTCGATCGAAAACGGCGTCAAGATCATCCCTGACATCGTCAACTCCTTCCCCTCGGGGAGCGATCGCCCGTCCGCCGAACTCGCCAAGGAATGCCGGAGGCTCGCCCGAAAACTCAGGGTGCATCCCGATCGTGTGTTTACCATCGTGGGGCATGCGGACACCGAGACCGATCTCGTGAGCAACGTTGGCGACTTCGACATCCTTGCGCTGTCGCGTGCGCGGCGTATCGCCAGGGTCATGGGGCTGCAGCGTCTCCCATTGGAACGAGTGACCATCGTTTCGCATGCCGACAGAAAGCCGCGCAATGCCGGGCGGACCGTCGCATGCGGCAATCATCCCGGCACGATGACTCCACGCTGAATCGTCCAGATCGGGCCGACATCAGCTAGGCGGCGCGGAAATGGTTGAATATCAGTTCGAAGATCGTGAGAGGTCCGAACATGATGATAAAAGCCGCAACCGCCGCCACTCCCAGGGTCACAGCAGTAGTCCAGCCCACGCTGAATGCAGCGCGATTTGGCCCGATGTATCGGAATACTGCCGCTCCGAGCAGCACTGCTCCGGTCCCCGCCCATAGCGCCGGTTTGATGCCAGCCATTGTGTAGGTGAACACGAAGAATGGCGTTCCAAAGATCCACAGTGAGAGCGCTTCGGCAACTGAGACATCGATGACCGAGAGTCCGAGCACATCGAGCAGGAAGAGGTTCGCTGGCAGCAACAGACCGACCATGACCGGCATGATGATGCCGTACAACATGGCCGTGAGGGCCAGGGGCCAGACACGCCCTTCCCGGCCGGCAATCGTAGTGGCGATCAGTGCGGCAAACAGCATCCCAAACCCACCGCCAACGATCGGCGCGCCCGATAGTTTCATGATGTTCACAAAGTTGGGCCGGTGGAGGACGTATTGCCAGTCGGCATCGTCGATCGCCACGACGATATTGGTGTACTGAACGATGAGCGCCATCGCGATTCCGAGCGGGACCAGTGCAATCGCCATGCCGTGTCTGCGACGCCGGTCGTCTTCGAATCGATCGAACTCTATGCGGTCACGCTCAATGTAGCCTTGCGTGAACGACGAGATCGTAGGTGGGTTGCCCTGCATGAGTTAAACGGTATCACCGGCCGGGTGCGACAGGATGTTCCCGGCGCCCACCGGCACGGCCTTTTCGATTCGGCCAGCTCTGGCTTGCCCCGCGGAGCTGCATATCGTCACCCAGGTGCGCCTCGCACGCCCGGCAACCTCACGAAAGAACAAACGTGCCACTGGCGCCACCTGAGCACTGCTACACTCCGGCGCAGATTCAGAGTGCGGTCAGCGAGCGCAAACGAAAGGCAAAAACGCGATGAAGATCACAGACGTACGAATGGAAATGTTCACGTGGCCGCGGGCCGTTCCCATCACGAACGGTCTCTACACCTACACGCACGTCCTGTTGAATATCGTCGTGATAGACACCGACGACCCCGACATCCAGGGAATTGGGCTTGCGGGCGGGATGGAGTCGACTCCCGAAGTCGGAGCCGCTTTCGTAAAGCACTTTAAGACGGGCCTGATCGGGCAAGACCCGCTGGACAACGAAGCTCTGTGGCACGCCATGTGGCGACCGAAGCTGGTGGGCCGGCGCGGCATTTCCACACGGATCATCGCAGGCATCGATATCGCGCTCTGGGACATCAAGGGCAAGCTCGCGAACATGCCGGTCTACAAGCTGCTCGGCGGCTTCACCGACCGGGCCGACACCTATATCGCGGGCGGCTATTACGAGGAAGGCAAGGGCCTGAAGGAGCTCGCCCGGGAGATGGAGGACAACGTCAGGCTGGGCGTCCGCGCAGTGAAGATCAAGGTCGGTGCGCTATCGATCAACGAGGACATCGAACGTGTGCGCGTCTGCCGCGATGCGATCGGGCCCGACGTCCGGCTAATGGTCGACGCCAATAACGCCTACCGCCACTACCAGGCGATCGAGTTCGCCAGAAAGGCCGAGAAGTACGACCTGTTCTGGTTCGAGGAGCCGGTTGAGCCCGATGATTACATCGGACAGGCCGAGATCACGCGGGCGACTTCAATCCCGATCGCGGCTGGCGAGAACGAGTACACAAAGTACGGCTTCCGCGACATGATTAACGCCCGGGCAGTCGATATTCTGCAGCCCGACGCGCTGATCCTCGGCGGCATCACCGAGTTCATGAAGGTTGCCGCACTTGCGCAGGCGAACGACCTCGACATTGCCCCGCATGGCGCACAGGAGGTCCACATTCACCTGGTGGCGGCGATTCCGAACGGACTGATCCTCGAGTACTACCGCGACTCGGTGAACCCGATGTACGGCAAGGTGTGGGAACACGAACTGACGATCGAGGACGGTTATGTTCATGCCCCCGACCTGCCAGGCCTGGGTTTGATTCCCAAGTGGGACACCCTGGAGCCGTACCGGGTTGGATAGGGGCATATAATCTCGCCGGGCCGGTCTTTACCCCGGTTTTGAAAACTGGAGGCGCACGAACGCATGCCTGACTTCGACTACGAGGCCCCGACGACGCTGGCCGAAGCGCTGGTGTTGCTGGCCAGGCCCGGTGAGGTGCGCCCTCTCGCGGGCGGGACCGACATCATCGACCAGCTCAAGAGCAACCGGCGAAACGCCGACCTCGTGGTCGATATGAAGCGGATTCCCGAGCTCCTTGAACTGAGCATGAACGGTTCGGGCTTGCGGATTGGCTCGGCCGTTTCGTGCACCGACGTGCTTAAATTCACCGCGAAACACGGTGTCTACCCTGCCCTTTCCGAATCTGCGGCCCTCATCGGCTCGGTCCATATTCAGAACCGGGCGAGCGTCGGCGGCAACGTCTGCAACGCAGCGCCATCGGCAGACACGATACCCCCGTTGCTCGTTCACGAAGCGGTTGCCCATACCGTTGGCGCTTCCGCGGGCGAGCGCGCAATCCCGCTGATCGACTTCTTTGCGGGTCCCGGTCAGACCGTTCTTCAGAAGGGCGAGATCCTAAAACTACTGGTGCTACCCGTTCCTTCAGAGAATACGGCTTCTGCATACCTCAGGTTCATCCCCCGCAATGAGATGGACATTGCTGTTGCCGGGGTAGGCTCGCTGATCGAAGTCAACCCGGAATCGAAGATGGTCAAAAAGGCCCGAATCGCCCTGGCCTCGGTAGCTCCGACGCCGGTACGGGCCTACGCAGCTGAGAAATCTCTCGAAGGTTCGGTCATCGACCAGGCGGCAATCGACAGGGCAGCTGAACTGGCGGTCAAAGCAGCAGTACCAATCACTGACGTGAGGGGATCAGCCGAGTATCGGAAAGAACTGGTCAAAGTACTGACCCGGCGAACTCTGAACATCTGTCTTGACCGACTCGGGCAGCAGGCGCTATTTGTTGAATGAATGCTCTTCCAGGCGGCAGACACACGAAGAAAAAGACTGATTCCATCACATATGAGCAAGAAACAGATCAAGACAACCGTAAACGGCGTTGAGCACGAAATCCTGGTCGACTCGACCTGGACGCTGCTGGAAACCCTGCGCGACCACCTCCAACTCACCGGCACCAAGGAAGGCTGCTCCAATGGGAACTGCGGTGCCTGCACCGTAATGATCGATGGCGAGACGTGCTGCTCTTGCCTGGTCCTGGCCGCTGAAATCGACGGCCGGGAGGTGACCACCGTCGAGGGACTCGCCGATCACGGACACCTGACGCCGGTGCAGGATGCTTTTGTCGACAATTCAGGACTGCAGTGCGGTTTCTGCACGCCGGGTTTCATGATCGCCGCCACCGCCCTGCTGAACGAAAACCCGCACCCGACCGAGCATGAGATTCGCCTGAAACTGGCAGGTAACCTGTGCCGCTGCACCGGTTACGACAAGATCGTGCGGTCTGTTCAGGATGCTGCGGAGCGCCTGAGCAAAGTATAGACATCGGGGTTGTTCGGCTGGCACCAGTGCGCCTGTCGCTCACGTAAGGCACAATCGCACGTGCGTCGCTTCAACGTCGATTAATCGGCGCCCGGTGATTGGCCTGCATTGAATTCGAGCCACAGACATGATCTTGATTCTGGCGGAAACTCCCGCTGGCGGAGGGTGGGTGTTCGACCGGGGCGACCGGCCACTTCGACAGTTCTCGTCCTGGCACTCTTCGCGCTGTCGATTTTCCTCGTAAGTTGCGGCGGTGACGAGGATTCGCAACCCACACAGTTCGCCGGCGATTCAGCCACACGTGGGTCCCCGGGTGACACGACATCGAATGGCCCGAACGTGAGTTCTGACACCCCTGCCAGTCCCGGCACTTCCACTCCCGTCCCCGTCCCCACTGGCACACCAACTCCTGTTCCTCCCCGTTTCGCAGGCTACGACCTCGAACTTTCGGAAGGCGATTTCTGGCGGTTCCGGTGGGAATTCTTCGACCGCAGTTGCGCCCAGGGCTCGGGCTGCAAGACGACCGAGGACGACGGCGTGTTTCAGGTGACTCTCGGCCCACCGAGGGAATGGAAGGGCGCAACTGTATTTTTTGCGGGATACACCGGACGATCGGACTACAACGACGATGGCGTTACCCGCAGCTTCAAGCTGAAATGGACATTCATTGGCGTCAAGGACGATCGAATAGTCGCGACGAACGCGTCTGGTGACTCGCCGCTGGTGACCCTGTTCGACGCCCGGACCGGCAAATGGGCCGGAAGCGGTT
This sequence comes from Chloroflexota bacterium, assembly GCA_022564545.1. GTDB lineage: Bacteria > Chloroflexota > Dehalococcoidia > Lucifugimonadales > Lucifugimonadaceae > Lucifugimonas. The sequence goes on from JADFLG010000134.1 coordinate 6,468, forward strand.
TCTTCACCGATCGCTTTCCTGATGACGAGCTGGTCGAAGCGACCGCAGGCCAGCTTACCGGGTCACATGAATTTGCATCCTGGCCGGGCGTCGAGACCGGACCCTGGCACTTCGTCAGGGCCGCGGCCAGCCAGGGCAAGTGCGAAACCATCGAGGGCCGTCGGATCTGCCCGCGTGAAGAATCATTTAACTACACAGAGACCGAGTACTACCGCCCGGACATAGGGCCGTTCGCGTACCAGTACAGCTTCACCGCCAGTTTCTCGGGCGGGGGTTTTACCACGAGTTACCAGACTCAGGAGCGCGTTGCCCTGATCGCATCATCGTTCACAGGGGACGATCGGGGCTTTGAATTAGAAGGCACGCCCACTGCGTCCGAGCGTTCGACTCCCACACCGGCGCCAGTCGTTCTGGCCGGTCCGATATTCGGGCCGGTCGACGGCGGTCTGGAGTTAACGCCTGGCAGCGTTGATATTCCCGACTTTAGCAGCGGCCTGAACATCGATAGTGGGATGGTTCAGGTCACGTTCGAAAACCCGGACGTACCTGGCAATAAGTGGAGTCACGGCATCACGTTCAGGCAATCGGGAGAGGAAACGTTCCACGCCGTTTTCATCACCAGTGATGGTGTTTGGGGACACTTTGCACGCGGCGGGTCGACAGACAGTGAAGTAACCCCCGCGGTGGGCCAGTTTGAGTTCGATACGAGAACCGGGTCGCAAAACCTGCTCACTGTGGTTTTTAGTGGCCTCGAGGGGGCTCTGTTCATCAATGGCCAGAAGGTGGCTGAACTCGATCTGTCGTTCGCGCCCGCACTAGCTGCTGGCGATGTCCGCGTAATGTCGGGGCTGTTTCCCGACGATGAACTCACCGGGGCCGCCACGAACTTCACCGACTTCGTCGTGTACGACTTGCAATAGAACGCATGCCGCAAGCAGATAACCGGCCTCACGGTTAGGAGCGGCACCTCTAGTCGTACTTGCCATGCACGTAGTTTACAGTTGCGAAGCATTACTACCCTCAGAGATCGCTGCCACGAACCGAGTTGGAC
>JADFLG010000025.1 GCA_022564545.1 Chloroflexota bacterium
TGCACGAAAATATTCAAATCTTGTTCATGGCGCCGTGACATATCTGTGTTATCACAAGGTTCCCATTATGAAACGCGGCCTGCGAGGAGTTTCAAACCATGTCACCGAACGGAACTGGCGAAGCGGCACCTGCCGACGATTCTGATGACCGCGGTCTCTCACTGACGCGTCGGAAATTCCTGAAACGGGGAGCTGCCGTTGGCATAGGAGCGGCGGCTCTTTACATCGCCCCATCGATGTCGAGCACACGGGCTAAGCGCGCATACGCGTCCATCACAGGGGCGTGCCCCAATACGGAATCGCCTACCCTCGTTTCCGTCATGACCGGCGATTCCGGCGGACCGTTATCAATCGATAGTCAAGCTGGCGGTTACCTGACCATAGTGGCATCTGACAATCACTCGCTGGCCAGTATTTATGTGGCAATTGGACCTCTTTCGTATTCAGGGTCTCTGATCTTCCCATGTGTCGACCAGGTGACGAACGGTACCTTCGAAATACACTTCGATACGGAAAACTGCATTGACGGCGATCACAACGGAATAATCATAATTAAAGACTGCTGTGAGAACGAATTTACCGACGAGTTTATGCTGAACATGTCGGCCTGACGCCAGTCCGTGATGCGCACTCGATAACTGTCTCCCCGAGCACGGAATGTAGGTCTTCGTAACCCCCCTCCCGACTCCTTGCCGGCGGGGCAAGGAGTCGGCCTCGTAACTCGTATCCAGCCAGCCGGAGAGATAGTCGGGGAGTTGGTGGAGGAGGCTGAGCAGGCGCTAAGACGTTGCGTCAGTCTCATCTAGATTGCGAGTTAGTTAGTTGTTCGCCCCCCTGCATGGCAACCCACCCGCCTACTCGCCCACCGCCCACACAGTGCGCGCTCAGCCCGCAAGTAGGCACCTTGGGGAAGCTGCTGAGTTGTAGCGATGTGGGTGGGAGCGGGTATGCCGGGGGATGGTGCTGGTTTGTGATGTTCGTGGGGGTGCTGGGTAAGTCTTGCTGAATAGGGAATGAGTACGTTGGGGTTACTCACAGAAATTCCGCGCAGGATTTTCGGACAGCCGAGGCGTCTTCGCTCGATTAGCTGTGGACGATTCGGATCACCTTAATCGGGTGCAGTTGCTTCGAGAATCGCTTTAGCGTTGGCTTGTGTTTTCTCAATGGCTGCACGCCCTCGCCGCCCCATGAGCGCGGGCCACATGATCAGACTCATCGGGAATATCCACCAACGGGGTTTGAACCGCAAGTTCTGGACAAGTGTTACGACATCATCGTGGGGATTGATAAGGATTTCAAGGGTGATAGTCATGGCACCATCGTCGCCAATATGTACTTGCCGAGAATAAGGCTCAAACTCCGTGACATTCCAGGTGCTCTCGCCTTTGAACGGCGGAATACCGCCATACTCCCGATACACTGAGCCGAGCTTCAGGCCGCCCTCAGCGACCTCCAGCATCCTATCGGTAACCTCGATCCAATCAGGGTATTTCTCCGTGTCGTCAAGTAACTCCCACAGTTGTTCCGCAGAACATTTGATATCTGTCGATACTGAGAAATTGAACACATTTACCCCCTGAACCCACGTGATCCGAGATTCGAGGGCATATTAGCCCACGTGTAAACTGCCCGTCCACACGCCCGGGACGGCTCACACCAGGCGACCAACTGGCCCGAGCAGACCCCCCTTCCCCCTACTGCTTACCGGAATCTGCTTGCTGGCCGATGGGTACTATCCGCTGGGATTTTTCGTGTGAATTTCGGGCCTCGCCGCTTCCGCTCATCCAACAACTTCAGTTGATTTCTGATTGAACGCGCGTACTCTCGCGACATGCTGGCATACATCACGGGTCCGGCCCTTGTGTCGTTTGCGATGTCGGCGTTCCCGCGGTCGGCATCGAGCACCGCGCTAACGGTTTCCATCACTCGGTCCCACTCCATGTCAGTAACCGCTCGTTCGGCGCGGTCCAAAAGCGCGTCGATTTATCGATAAGCTCGGTCAGAAGACATGGTGCGGCGCATAATGGCCGAAGTAGGATGAGCGGCCTTAACTGCGACTGTCAACGCCGCAGCCTCTGCAGCACGTCTTCGCGCTTCAAGCGTCGGTGCCGGTGGATACTGTTCACCGGGGATTCGCGGTCGATATTGCCCACTGCTATGTGCCTGGCCAAATACCTTGCTTGCAGTCACACACCTGATCTGGTCTACTGCCGGTGCAGGATGTCTCCGCAAATATGTCAGTCGACATCCGACTCGCTCGGAGGATTCAATCATGCCCATACTCCAGACATCGCTCTGCGACCTGCTTGAGATTGACGTTCCGATCATTCAGGCGCCCATAGGCGGAGCTGCTGGCCCCGCACTTGCCGCGGCCGTCTCCAACGCCGGAGCGCTAGGGCAGGTCACACAGCCCTACTCGATAGACCTTCCCGGGGTTCGACAGCGAATCAAAGAGACCCGTGAGCTGACCGACCGCAAATTCGGGGTCAATATGTTGTTGATGCCGCGGGGTGAACCTCACCAGGACGTGGAGATGCGGATAGAGAGGTTGAATGCATACCTGGAGGAAGGAGTTCCGATCGTGTCCTTCTTCTGGGGCGACCCTTCGCCGTACGTCGAGCTCATACATTCCGCCGGTGCGTTGGTCTTGATTCAGGTCGGATCCGTGGCGGAGGCCAGCGCGGCTGCGGACGCCGGCGTCGATGTGATCATTGCCCAGGGATGGGAGGCTGGTGGCCACGTGCGCGGTGAGGTTGGCACCTTGCCGCTGATACCCCGTGTGATTGACGCCGTGGCTCCTACTCCGGTGGTGGCGGCCGGGGGAATCGCTGATGGGCGAGGGCTGGCGGCGGCTCTGGCCCTTGGTGCGGACGGAGTGTACGTCGGCACACGATTCGTGGTCAGCGAAGAGTCGGCGGCGCACCCCGTTTACAAAAAGAAGCTCCTGGAATCGGTCGAGTCCGATACGGTGTACTTGACAGACCTGTTCGACGTCGGGTGGCCCGACGCCCCCCACCGATCGCTTAGAAATACCACCGTCGTCAACTGGGAGGCGGCAGGGCGGCCCCCGAGCGGCCAGCGCCCGGGCGAAGGGGAAGTGATCGCCACAAATGGCGGTGTCAACCCGGTGCTCCGTTATGCGATCGCGATGGCTAACTCGGATACTACCGGTGACATCGAAGCTTTACCGCTGTGGGCGGGGCAGGGCGTTGGCCTCGTGAATCGAATTCAGCCAGCCGGAGAGATAGTCAGGGAGTTGGTGGAGGAGGCCGAGCAGGCACTAAGGCGGTGCATTGATCTGGTCCAGGCCGTAGATTAGCTACTATCCTTTTAGCACCCACCGACCCGATCTGGTCTACTGCCGGACGAGGGAGATGTCGTTGACGGTGCTGCGCTACTTGTTGCCGGGTTTGCTACTGGTCGTATTCGTCGCTTGCGGCGGAAGCGACGGTGCGGCGGCAAAGGGGGAATCATTCCAGAAAGTGACCCCTTCCGAACAATTGTTCACGATTGACGATTTCAGGGCGAGCGGTTTCAAGGTTGCGAAGGAGTACGACGTCGATGGGCTCACTGCTGCAACAGGCGCATGGTTCGGGTTCTGGCGGCCTGCGGGTTCGGACGCCAAGGAGTATGAGATCCGCTTTTATGCCTCGCATGAGGACGCCGTCCAGTTCGGAACGGCCTTTGCAGACGAGGCCACGGGAGAAGACGCGGTGCTCGATGAAGACGATGCGACCTGGAAGGAAGGCATAAGAGACCGCAGATACTTCTTCGCTGGCCTCCTCGGCACTCACGGAAGTGGCAGCGTACAGGCCAAATACGGGGGCTACGTCATCTACGGCAACATGGTCCTGCTCTGCGAGGGGGCGAACGCTGACCACTCGCTGGGACGCTGTGCGGCATTGATAGACGCTCTGCGTTCATCGGCAAGCCAGTGAACCCCGGCTGACCAGACTCCGGGCTATCGAAAATCCCGGTAAGTTCTGTGTGGGCAAGGTCGATTACACCCGGCAGCGCGCGCAGGTCGGGCAGGGCCGGTAACCTGCCCGGAAAATCAGGGAATCGGGAGCGACGTTGAATTCAATCTGGGACGGTGGCACACGCTGTGTCGTGACGCTGACGTTTGATATCGACGGCCCGTCGGCAACACTGCGCCGGAATCCTGAACTGGCCAGTCATCCGAGTGCGATCTCGATGGGAGAGTTTGGTCCGCGCGTTGGCGCGCCACGGATCCTCGATCTGCTCGACCGGCACGGTATTGCCGCCACGTTTTTCGTCCCGGGCTGGGTGGCCGAGCGAAACCAGGATCTGGTGAAAGATGTCGCAGCACGCGGGCACGAAATAGGGCATCACGGCTATCTTCACGAGCCCCCTTCGTCACTGGGTCCCGATGAAGACGAAGGCGAAATTCTCGATCGGGCGTCGGACATACTCGAGTCGATCGTCGGCAAACGTCCGGAAGGCTACAGGTCGCCATCCTGGGAGCTATCAGAAAACTCCCTGCAACTGCTTCACGAACGTGGATTCGTGTACGACTCAAGCCTGATGGGCGACGACATGCCGTATTTTGTGGGTGAAGATGATAAAAGGCTCGTCGAACTGCCGGTTCACTGGTCGCTCGACGACGCACCGTATTACACCTACATGCCCGTCGCCGGGCGGACCGCGCCGCTGTCGACGCCAAACGATGTGCTCACCGCGTGGCAGTGGGAGTTCGACGGTGCGTTCCGGGAGGGCAGGGCGTTCATGTTGACGATGCACCCGCACACCACGGGACGGTTCGCCCGGCTTGAAGTGCTGGACAGGTTGATACAGCACATCGAGAAGCACGACGGTGTTGAGTTCATGCGGTGCATCGACCTGGCAAACCGCTGGAACAAGATTCGCGGAGCATAACGGCTGCGATTCGCGGCTTCTGGAGTGACTTATCGCCGAAATATCACTGATCGACCTGGTTGCAAATAACACGATCGACAGCCGTATGGCTGCGCTCCTGTGGACAATCGCGGAGGAAAAACGGTCTTTCGTTTCTGCCGCCGGACCCCGGAATGCTGGCAAAAGCACCGTGTTGTTCGCCATGCTCGATCACGTCCCTGGAGGAACGCTGGTTCACGCCCTGAACGGCGAAATCGATGAGATTCGCGAATTTGCGAATTCGCCTGATGGTGGATACCTCGAAGTGGGTGAGATCAGTCCTGAGCGTCCCAGCCGGTACATCTGGGGCGAGCCAGTTCATGCCCTGTTCAAGACCCTGAAGGCCGGCTTTTCGCTGGCTACTACGATGCACGCGGACGGCGCTGACGATATCTTCCGCCAGATTTGTGCCGACAATGAAATTGCCGATTCCGACGCTTCTGTTATCCAGTACGTCGTACACATCAAAAGATTCGGCGAAGACGATTCGAGTTACTGGCGGCGGGTCGACTGCGTGTACGAAATCAGCGGTGTGACTGACGGCGTACCCGATGTTTCGGAGCTGTTTTCGTGGCGCGAGGACGACGACAGCTTTGTTGCGCTAAATTCTCCCCGCCTGCTCACTGCGACGGCGTCCACGCTCGCCGAAAGAGCCGATTTGATGAGCCGTGGCCAGACGGACAGCGGCTGATCACAACTCGATCGGTGTATCCGGTTCGCCCCCAGGCTGGTCTCGGACAACTATGCGACCCGCCATCTCGTAGCGGCGCACCCGACTTCTTATCCGTTCGGGTTCAGAGTATGTATGATCGATCCCGGTTTTTCGTGTTCTGGCCAGAGACCGATTTGGTCCGGCGATGTAAGTAGTCGCATGCGTGGCCCCATCCTCACTTCATGGTGAGTTCCGGTCGCTGGACCCCGAGTTTCTGGAACGTGTATTAAGGGTCGCCATTGAAATCGTCGGATATCCCCGCTGCGTCCCGTCGGAGGATGGCAATGGAGAACAGAAGGTAGTAATCCCGGACATGGACGATCAGATAACGGGCGCCCTCCAGGGCAGGGAAGTCGTGGTCGACATAACGACCATTGGCCGGCGGACAGGGAATCCACGACGCATGGAGATCTGGTTCCACAATATCGACGGGCGGATCATCATTACCGGCACACCCGGGCCGCGGAGTTGGCTGGCCAACATGACCGCCAATCCTGACTTCACTCTTCACCTCAAGGGAACTGTGCAGGCCGATCTTCCGGCAAGAGCCAGGTTGATCACGGACCCACAGGAACGGCGCGACGTAATGAGTGCGCCTGAGACGCGCTGGTACCGGGATCAGGTCGGCGGTGTCGAGCCACTGGTCGCAGGCAGTCCAATGGTAGAGGTCGTCTTCAAGGAGAACCAGTAACTCTGGTGCGGCGACTGCTCACGTGAAAACCGCTACTCCAACAACCCGAGCGCGGTCGTTGCGAGAACGGCTGACGTGACCCGTGGCAGGATGGCCATGGCAAGTGCATCAGCGTCTGGATACCCTCTCGAAGTGAGGGCGATCGGTGCCGCAAGGCGGATCAGGCAACCGAACCTGAAGTCGTCCCACAGAGGTTCGTATGTTTGATCGTCAACACCAAGGGCTCCCATCTCGGACAGGTAGTGCTCCAGCATGGCGGGAAGGGGAATGCGATTCATCTGGGCATCGTTATCTGTGGTATTTGGGGCCCGTGGTATTTGTGTCCAAAGGCATCTGGAAGTGCCGTCTTGAAATCAAGCCCCTGTTGGCTATATTCTGGCTGGAGGACCGGGGGCGGATTAATTCCGGAGCGACGTTGCCCCCAAAGTGGAATCGCCACTCCAATCGTGGAACGGCGGATAGATTCAAGTCCTGCAGTGTCCCACTCATTCACGGTTCGATGTGGCGAACTTTATGATTCGCGGTTAGAGTCGAGTTTCGGTAACTATCCGACCAGCCCTAAGGCAGCAACCACCACCATGAATCTGATCACACGTGAGGAACTGAAAGAGAAACTCGACAGGGGAGACGACTTCAAGCTCGTCTGCGCCCTGAGTGAATGGGCGTACCGCGCCAAGCACATCCCCGGTTCGCTCCACATCGATAACCCCAAAAAGGCCACCGAGTTCCTGGAAAAGTCAGACGAGATCGTCGTCTACTGCTCGGACGTTCATTGCCCGGCGAGCAAGTACGCCTATCACATCCTCACGAGCAGCGGCTACGAAAACGTTCGGCGGTATGCAGGCGGAATTATCGACTGGGAAGACGCCGGGTACCCGGTGGAAGGCGAATGGGCTGAGGCAGGGGCCGAGGCCGAGGCCACCCGATAGGGTCCGGCCCGTCATTGTTCCTGGTCTTTTGAACAAAATGCCCGGCTCTCCCATGAACCGGGTATTTTTGCGTTCTGAGGTGTTCGGTTCTCGCACTCGTGCCTGAGTTCGGGAGTACGAAAAAAGCAGCTTGTTTACGATAAGGAAAACCTGAAAACCCACCCTGATAACAACCTGGCGAAACCCTGAACCGACGATTCGATAGGCCAACATCATTCGCAAGTGACTGAAATGCGCAATCGACTGCACACTAAGATGTCTGTTTATTCGATGTACATTGACATGACGATCGCACCGAAGAACGACGCCGCCCGCTTCAATAATTCGGGCGTTTTTTTGTATGTGAGTTCGTCCGGCTGGGCGTAAGCGTTTCTGGGGGAAGGTCGAGTGGCAATACAAACAGGTTCAAGAAACGTGCCGTTCGGCAGGCAGGCTGCCAGAGCGTTGCTGCTCCTGGTGCTGATATCGATTTCGATTGTCGGGTTGAGTGCGCCCGCTTCAGCGGAGCACGGCGCTGGCGGAGGAGCGACGTACAGTTCCCTCGCTGCCGGTTTCACGCAAGATCTGGTGGGCACCAGCAATCACTTTGCCGGGGATTTGGCCTGGGCCAGTGATAACGACCTGTTCCTTTCCGACTGCCCTGCGTCTGGGAGCGATCTGCATCGTTACGACATGCAATCGACTGACACACCAATTTTCGGAACTGTGCTTCACCCGGAAACTGTGGTGGGAAGCAACGCTGGATGTGGAATGATCAACCACCCCAACGGGAAGATTTACTCAAATACCACCCTCGGTGTAGTCGAGATAAATGCCACAACGGGTGCGGCGACTGGAATGGTGTTCGGCGATCCTGGTGATGCGCTCGGCATTGCGGTTGATCCGGTAAACGGCGACATTATTTACGTTGGTAGCTCGGCCTCGTCATTCCCGATATTACGGGCGCCCATTGGCGGGGCGAGTTCCGTTTTCGTTCAACCTGCTGTTCATCTTGCTGGATTCGTTGGCGAAATTGTGTTTGACGGATCGGGCTTGCTCTACCTGGCGCTCCGGAGCGGTGGATCTCGGATCGTAGTGGTAAATCCCGACGGCACGTGGAACAGAAGCATCTCAATTCCGTCCGAGCCGGGTGGCATCGCGTTCCACAGCAGTGCGAACTTCATGTTGACGATGAACATTGATGGGACGATCACAAAAATCGATATGGGCGCAGGTGATGCGATTAGCGTTTTTGCGAGTAGTGCAGTTGGCCGACACCACCTGTCTACAGTTGGCCTCGACGGTTGCCTGTACAACACGCGGCACAAGTGGACCACTTACGACGATACCACCGTGATAAGCGAAAGTAGCGTGGTGCGTATTTGCGATGTCGATGGCGACGGGTTCTTACCGCAGGTGCGCCGACACCGCCGACACCGCCGACACCGCCGACACCGCCGACACCGCCGACACCGCCGACACCGCCGACACCGCCGACACCGCCGGCCGGGGACGTTACGGTGGACCTTGACGTCCATCCAAAATCCTGCCCGAATGCCTTAAAGTTGATGTCGAAAGGAAAAACCAAGGTGGCGATTCTCGGGACAGCCTCGTTCGACGTGAACGACATTGACGTCTCGACGGTCAACATTGCCGGTCTTTCACCGGTGCGCTCAAAGGTTCGAGATGTCGCAACTCCCTGGGGCGGCAGCATGAGCGACCCTATATCCCGTGATGACTGCGGTACAGGCCGGCGTGACGGCTTCGATGACCTCATGCTGAAATTCGATACGCGCCAGTTGATTGCGGCGATCGGACCGGTTGAGGCGGGCGATGTTGTCTTGGTCACGATCGAAGGTGAATTGATCGGCGGAGAACCGTTTAGCGGATCGGATGTCGTCTGGATAAAGGGAAAGTCGGGACGACGACGATGATGACAAGTGAAGTTGAACTGACCAAAGGAGAACCGTTAGGCGGACCACCCGTTAGCTGGAACGAATAGCGGTCTGATTGCGCCAGGTAAATAGAGTCCGAATCAGTGGAGCCGGTCGAATTACCGGCCCTGCGCTCTGACAGAAATGACTGGTTCCCACGCGAACCGGGCGAGATCGACGATCGACCCTGTATGATTCCGCCACCAACAGGGAGGCAATCTATGGCGATAGTTCAGAGGCGTGTGTTTTACGGCAAGGTTGGGGCGGCGGACGAGTTGGTGGGCTGGGCGAACGAAATGTACGCTCTGATCAAGACCCACAATCCGTCGATCAGTTACAGAGTCATGTCGGACCACCAGAGCGGGCGCACCGACAGGGTAGTTGCCGAGATTGAGGTCGACTCGCTGGCTGACCTGGACTCGATGCTGTCAAGCCTCATGGAGGACGAAGACCTGAACGCCAAGTTCGGTGAACACTTTGGCAAACTCGGTAATCTGATCGAATACGCTGAAGTGGAACAGTGGACAATCCACTGAGCCACTTCGACAGACTGAATACACCCCGTGAGTCCGCCTGACGACTTCTCGGTACCCCGCGGCCCGCTCCGTAATTTCCTGACAACGACAGGCTCTCGCGAGCGTCGTTGCCCGTAATGAGATTGAGATTCCATTATTCTCTGGCCTGAATCATTGTCCGTCGGCCCGAACCGGCGAAAATCCCGGTGAAATCCCACATGCGACGGTGCAAAGTCACCTGGAGTAACCATGAAAATCGGATTCAACATGGGGGTCAACCCGGTCGACTACGGTCAGTCTGCAGTTGACGAAGACGACCTGACTTTCGCTGCGCAAATGGGCGCCACTCACGTTGTTCTCCAGTCGTACGCAGACCAGGGGATCGTTCCCGGTGATGAACGCTGGGAATACGACGACCTGCTCCAGTTGAGGAAGAAGGTCGAAGACGCGGGCCTGGTCCTCGAAGCCCTCGAGAACGTTCCGCTCAAGTTCTACGAGCAGATAATTCTGGGCGGACCGGACCGTGCCCGCCAGATCGAAAACATGGTCTACACCGTGCGCAACATCGCCCGCGCGGGAATCCCGATATTTGGGTATCACTGGATGCCGACCCTGGTCTGGCGGACTTCACAGACAACCAGAATTCGCTCTGGAGCACGTGTTACTTCGTTCGACCTCGAAGAAGCGATCAAGGCGCCACTGCTGAAGGGGCGTCGCTACACGGAAGATGAAATGTGGGCGAACCTGGAGGACTGGATCAAGGTTATTGTGCCGGTGGCTGAAGAAGAGGGCATCCGGATTGGGATACACCCCTGCGACCCGCCCGTGGAGGAACTGGAAGGGATACCTCAGTTGTTCCGAAGCTTCGATGCGTACAAACGACTGATCGACATCGTCGACTCCCCGTCGAACTGCATCGAGTTCTGCCAGGGGACGTTCAGTGAAATGGCCGACGCTGCGGGTGATGGCATCTACGAGATGATCGAGTATTTCGGCAAGCGGAACAAAATCCTGTACGTGCATTTCAGGAACGTGTCGGGCACCGTCCCAAGTTTCCGCGAGGAGTTTATTAACACCGGGCACGTCGACATGTACAGGGCGATGCAGACCTACAGAAAGGTGGGTTTTGAAGGGATGTTCGTCGATGACCACGTGCCGGTGGTCATTGGCGATAGCAACTGGGGCCACCGGGGGCGCGCCTTCGCCAACGGTTATATTCAGGCCCTTATCGACGTAGTCAAGGCTGACGTGGCTGATGCCTAGAAAAGCCGGAGTGCAGACCGAATTACGTCAGAAAACCGGGCCTTTGACCGGCGTGGTCAGGCAGTCCGCTGAATTCCGAGTTCGACCCGCGTTTCGAACAGGCTCAGGTCGATCGACGTGTGCAGCGGCTTGAACGCCCCTTCGGGCAGCGGGCACGGAATCACGCTGGCACGTCTTTCGATCAACGCATTGATAATGCCCGACATGGTCAGTACCGAGTCCTGTGCGTGTGTCGTCGATAGTGCTTCGGCTGCGCCATCGAAGAACGTCCGGGCGTCCTTGAAGTAGTAGATCCCGGCGCTGGCCATGTCGGATATTACCCGGTGGTCGGACATTTCAACAACGCGGTTTTTGTACACCATGGACGTTGGATATCGTGCGGTTCCGTCGGACGGAAAGGTCAGGACTGCGACATCGGTGCCGACATCCATGCCGGCGAGATAGAACCGGTCGAGGTCGACGTCGATGAACTGCTGGCACCCGGCAATGACCAGCGGCTCGTCCATATCGACCGACTCCCTCGACATGACCGCAGCTGCGGCCAGCGTCCGTGGCGCGCTCCAGCAGTACACGACCTGCGCATCGGACGATATGCCCAGGCTCCGGCGGCGGTGCATCGTCATGTCCTCAGGATCGACGACGTAGATAAACTGGTGCTCAAACGAAGGCCGGAGATTCTCGACAACATGCTGGATCAGCGGTCGACCGGATACAGGGATAAACGGGTGCGGCTCGGTATGGCCCGCGTCCTCGATTTCTCTGGCCGGTATTGTGAGTGGCACCACCACGCTGATCATTGCTGTCCCTTTTCGCCCATCTTGTTTGTCGATTAGATTCCGAGCTTGGGATCGAGTCCCATGAGTATGTCGTCGGTCTTTTCTGCCTGGGCAGGCGTTTCTCCAGCGACCACCACGTTGCCCCTTGCGGCTTCGTCCGCCTCTTGGGATTCTTTTTTGGCCTTCTTGCCGTACCAGCCATCCTTTGCACAGTGACCGCACCGCACCCGGACCTGCGCTTCCCCCAGATGACCGCAACCAGGGCATGTGAACTTGTCGTACAGGCCAAACACCGGTGATTTTCTTGCACGGTCTTCCAACACGCGCATCCGGTCATACAGTTGCACGATTCGCGGGTCGGACTTCGTTTCGAGCCGCTTCTTCAACCGTGACATTTCTTCTTCCAGCTCTGCGATTTGATCGAGGGCGGCCTCGAGTGTGTCGACTCGCTTTGAAACACGGGATACCGATGCCTGGATTGGCGCGGCTTCCGTCTCGGCCGCTTCACCGGCGATCTCAATGGCCTCTGCGCGCGTGATGCCGCCCTTTCCGGGCTGAGCGACCACCGGGGGCGGGACCAGTGGAGGCGGGGGCGGCAACGGCTGGTACACCGGAGCGGCCGGAATTGCCTGCGCCACGGGGGCTGTCGGTGCGGCCGCGACAGGCGCAGCAACCGCTCCCTCGTTGGGTGTAGTTTCGACGCCAATGCCAGCGATCGAATCCGCTGGCTGTTCTGGATGTAGTGGAGCGGCTTCGACTACGGTTACGGGTTCTTCGGCGGGAGCACTCTTTTCTGGCGCGGGCGCGTCTACAGCCTCTTCAGGCTCTGAATTTAGAAGAGCGTCGATTGCGTCCTGTGATAGGACTGCGCCGTTGTCCAAAAAATGTCCCGTCCGTAACGCCGAACGGGCAGATCGCCGGGATCGGCCCGTGTGAGTCGGCCTGGTCTTTACAGTTTCGGTATCGGGCGCGGGTTGTCACAGTGGGCAGCCCCCAGAGGAGGCTGTGTGGATTCCGAGGGGGCCGGGCCGGGATTTACCCGTATTCGACAGCGTCTTCAACGATGAGGTGCCGGTGTTCCTCGTCGATCAGGTTGATCTCAAAAAGCTCGTCGATTTTGAACCCGTCCTCATCTGCGATCATGCGGAGCGTCGGGCGTCCGATCTGGCCGATTCTCGCATCCACAACGTATCCGGTTTCACCTGTGTTCAGCCGCACCAGCACACCAGTCGGATAAGCGGGGACCGACCGTACAAAAGCCTGGACCACATCGGGGTCGAACAGGTCACCGCCGAACGCCATGATGTATTCCATTGCGTCCTGGCGCGGCCATGATTCGTGATTGGGTCTCGATGAAATAAGGCTGTAATAAGATTCGGCCACCGCAACGATACGCGCCCCCATGCTGATGCCATCGCCCTCCAGGCCCTGCGGAAAACCTGAACCGTCCAGCCGCTCATGGTGTTGCACAACGATAGAAGCGGTGACCGGAGTGATGAATGGCAGGTCTTTCAGCAGGACGTAACTGAGCACCGGGTGCTTTTCATACTCATGGCTCGAACCGGCGGCGATTCTTGCTATGCCAATATCCATCAACAGCGCGCCGATGCAGATCTGACCGGTGGTGTTCATATCCAGTCCGATGCGCGCGGCTAGCATGGCTGCAAGACTGGCCGTCCTGGCCGGCATCAGGTAGTCGTACTCGGCAGAAGGTGAGATCGGGGCAGAGTTCACTTCGCCGATTACCCTGGGGAAAAGTGGCTTGGCCATTTCATAGCCCGGTTCAACGGCCTGCTCAATCAACGCGGGTTCAACGGAATTTGCGGAACCAGCTTCTTCGAGCACCGTCTTTAGCGCGAGGGCTGCCTTTGCCTCCAGTTCCGGCGGGACGAGGGGTTCGACGGGTACGTCGTCAAGGATCGGGTCACTGATGAATATCTCCCGGACTCCGTACATGTGCAGCTTTGAAATCTGGTCCGCTTCGAGCTGTGTGCCTGCCTCGCACACAGAGTTCCCGAACGCGTCCACGATCGGGAATGCCAGTTCCATGCCGATTCGAGCATGTGACGCAGCCAGTCTGATCATCGTTCCTCTTCCAGCATTTACGCAGCCTGACGAATCCGACCAGGGGTGTTTTCTTTGCGATAGAACGCCGCGCCATCCCGTTCAAAGCCGACGTCTTGCGGGTTCAAAATCGTTTCAGTACCGCCGATAAACAGAATTCCACCTGGTTTCAACGACTTGCTGAACTTGTTATTGAGTTCAAGCTTTGCAGCATCCGAGAAGTAGATGACCACGTTCCGGCACATGATCAGGTCGAAGTTCCGGTCGAACTCGTCGGTCAGTAAGTTCTGTTCTTTGAACACGACTTTCGAGCGAATTTCAGGCACGACGAAATATCCTCCATCACGTTGCTCCATGAACTTTCGTCTGAGTGATTCGGTAATGTTCTTTGCCTCGGCATCGGGATAGGGGCCGCCTGCGCGCGCCAGCGCGATCATCCGGGCGTCGATGTCTGTGCCGAATATCCGGGCTTTCGTTCCCGGTGCGATCTCTTCGATCATCATGGCGACCGAGTAGGCCTCTGCACCTTTTGAAGAGCCAGCACTCCATATCCGCGGTCGGGGGTTCTTTTGCAAAATTTCTGGCAGCACCTTTGAACGCAACGCGTCGAAATGCCGTTTATCCCTGAAGAACTCGGTCACGTTGATGGTCAAGAAGTCCATCAACATTTCGCGAACTTTTGCATCGGATGCGATCAATCCGCAGAATTCGTCAATGCTGGTCGCACCGACCCTGCTCGTAAAACCGCCGAGTCGCCGCATCATCTGGTTGGACTTGTAGAATTCGAGGTTCAGGTCGAGGTGCTTATTGATTGTGAATTTGATCTTGCGATACTCAGATTCGTTCAATTTGCAACTCCGACGGAACGTTCAGACCGCTTTTCCATATACCTGGTCAGTACCGAAGGGATCTGGTCCAGGGGCACAATCTTGTCTGCGAGACCTGCCTCAGCGACAGATCGTGGCATGCCGTAGACGGCGCAGGTCGATTCATGTTCGACAACGCTCGACCCGCCAACAGCCTTGATCGCTCTTACGCCATCGCGCCCGTCCGCACCCATCCCGGTCAACACCGCAACGGCCACGCGGGACCCGTACACGCGGGCTACCGATTTCATCGTGACATCGGCCGACGGTCGCACACCGTTTACGGCCGGGCCATCGTTCAAGTGTATGATTCCGCCCTTTTTAATCGTCATATGGAAGCCTCCCGGTGCCATTAGCGCCAGGCCTGCCTTGATCTTGTCGCCCTCTTCGGCCTCACGGACTTCAAGATCGGAACTCTTGTCCAGCCGTTCGGCCAGGGACCGTGTGAACCCGGCGGGCATATGTTGGATCAGCAGATATCCTGCCGCGAGGTCGGCGGGGAGCTGGGGCACAAGTTGTGCAAGGGCCTTCGGGCCGCCGGTCGAACTGGCGATCACCGTGAGACATTCGATCTTTCCGGTTATTCGGTTTCTCGAACGCGGTTTGGGCGTTGTTGGGTGCAGTTTGGCCTGCAGGGCCATCCGCATTGCCGCCTCATCCGCCGAAGCGAGGTTGGCAAGCTGAACATGCGCCGCGATCTTGACCTTGTTGGTCAGGTCGTCCATCAACGAAGTGTGACCGTTCGGGGCATTCAGGCCCAGTTTCAGGCAGAAGTCGACCGCTCCGAGTTCAAGTGCAAGGATAGTAGTGGCACTGTCTTCGCCCGTGAGTCCGCTCAACATCACCACCGGGGTCGGTGCGGTAGCCATGATTTCTCGCAGCGCTGTAATGCCGTCCATTATCGGCATTTGAACGTCCAGAGTGATTACATCGGGCACAAAATCGGCGATTTTTCTCAGCGCGATCACACCGTCCGCTGCCGTATCCACCTCGGCAATGTCGGGATCAGCAAGCAGATACCTTCGGACTCTCATGCGTGCGAACGCCGAATCGTCCACAACGAGTACTTTTAGCCCTTCCGCCACATTACCCACCTTGTTCTTTCTTAACCATTCTGGTTCTGACAAAGAGTGAAATCAGGCAACGAGCTTTTTGACGGCTGCAAGCACACGTTCGGCATCAAACGGCTTCACAATAAAGTCCTTGGCGCCCGCCTGCAGCGCTTCCATCACAATTGACTGCTGGCCCATGGCGGTGACCATCGCCACACGGGCGTCGGAGTCGAGCGCTCTAATTTCTTTGAGCGCGGACAGACCGTCCATGTCGGGCATTGTGATGTCGAGCAGAACAGCATCGGGAGACGTGCTCTTGTACTGTTCAACGGCTTCTCGACCGGTTGCAGCCTCGACTACTTCGTGGCCGTTTTCGATAAGCAGCTTGCTGCATCGTATTCGCATAAAAGCGGCATCGTCGACGACGAGGATTTTTGCCACGTTATCTTCTCCTAGAGGTTAGTTAATTCTGTGCCTGCGATAACGACTGTTACGCGGCCAGATTCGACATCCAGGCGGACCGTCCGCCCATTGTTACCGCCGAGATTCTCGGCTTTAGCACGCAGGCCCAACTTTTTCAGTTGTGCCTTTACAGCTTCAATATTTCTGTCTCCAATCCGCATGGCCGGTATGCCCGGCGCGCTGGCAGGAGTCATGTGCGCCCCGCCAACCAGCTTGATTTCAAGCCGAGACGGGACCGCCCCCATTTTCTTCAGGTTTTCGATCAGTTCGGGAACGGCGATGTCGGCGAACTTGGGTGACGGCTCCCGCCCCGGGTTGCACTCAGGTAGCACCACGTGAGCCATTGCGCCTTGCTTGTTGATTCGGTCCCAGGCCGAGACGGCGACGCATGATCCCAGGCCCAGACAAGTCAGTTCCTCTCCAGGCTGATCGGCATATTTCAGTTCACCAAGACCCACAACCAATGAATTGAGTGTCGTTCCCACCATTTATTTGACACCCCATGACTCGGTGACCAGCTCTTGCAGCTTTGGGCTTGGCAGCACGGCGAATACGCCGTCGACCTTCACGGTGTCGGTCCCGTAGGTTGCCTCGATCATGGTCACCTCATCGGTTTCCATCATCAGGGAAGCGATCGCATAATCGAGCACGGCACCGGTCATGTCCATCTGGACGCTCGGTGGCGTGGGCCTGAGCTCGAATGCAGTAGTGTTGCCGATTTTGTTCAGGAAGCAGCTTCCCATTATGTTGCCCATTTCACCCAGCGTTGAGAGTTCAAGCTCGCCCAGAATGGTTGTGGTCCCCGGTGGATTCCCGATCATAATGTCGACAACGTTGTAAGCAGCTTCGGGGGAGTGGACAAGCGCAATATGGAACGAGGGGAATTGCTCGATTCCCAGAAGCACCGCGACCACGACCTTATCCGCCCCTCCGAGCGCATTTGGAATCTCGGTCACGTCGATCTTGTATGGTCTCACGAGATCGGTCCGAATCTCCTGGCCCGACATTTCGGCCAGGGCCCTGAGTGAGTCTCGGACCGCCTCGGTGATCAACTCGTCCCACGCGGAGTTTTGAGAATCTGAAAATTTCGTTGGTTGCTGGAGCATCTGTCTGCGTGCCGCTTTCAGGCGGCGTCCTCCTCCGGCCCCTCTTGAGCTGGTTCTGGTGTTTCTGGTGCTTCTGGCGAGGTTTCCGTACGGTCCACTTTCCGGGACCGGACACCGACGCTGGCGATGAGCGTTGGAATATCCATAATCAATACAACGCGCCCATCACCCAGAATCGAAACTCCGGACACGCCGTGCGCGCTCCCCACATATTCGCTGAGGGACTTGACCACAATCTCCTGCGGTTCCATCAACGAATCCACTCCGAGACCTGCGAGTCGTTCCCCAACTTTGGCGACAACTACGTGCATCTCAGTGCCGGTGTCCCTTGATCGGTCGCTGAGCCCGGTCGACTCACCCAGTGAAATCAAAGGAATGATGTTGTCTCTCAGCCGGAATACTGCTCGACCGCCGACCGTCGATATTTCGGTTGAGCTCAATTTCACTACTTCGAGGACGTAGGCGAGCGGGATGGCGCACAGGGTTTTTTCCGCCTCGACCAGGATCGCTTGGACCGTTGCGAGAGTCAGTGGCAGTCGGGCAGTGAACTTAGAGCCCTTGCCCGGCGTGCTTTCCACTTCGACGAACCCGTTAATGGCCTCGATATTGGACTTGACGATGTCCATCCCGACCCCTCGACCCGAAACTTCAGTCGCCTGTGATTTGGTGGATGCACCCGCGAGGAAGATAAGATCGACCGCCTCGGCATCGGACAGGCGAGACGCGGCCTCTTCACTGAGGATGCCTTTTTCGACGAAGGCCTTCTTGATCTTTTCTGGCACGATGCCGCCGCCATCGTCTTCGACGGTTAAGACAATATGGCCCTGCTCGTGGAGAGCCGAAAGCCTGACAATCCCTGTCTCAGGTTTGCCTGCAGCCACGCGGTCTTCTCTGGACTCGATTCCGTGGTCGAGCGCGTTCCGCAGCATGTGGACCAACGGGTCCCGGATCTTTTCGATAACTGTCCTGTCGATTTCTGTTTCGCCACCTGTGACCTGGAAATCGAGTGATTTGTCAAGCGTCCTCGCAAGGTCTCGCATCATCCGCGGGAACGACGAGAAGACCGTGCCGATCGGGAGCATGCGGACCTGCATAAAGTCCTCTTGCAAGTCGTTGACGACTTTCGCCACGTGGGCGGCTGTTTGGCTCAGCGATTCGACCAGGTCGTCGGCCTTGTACCTGGCAGCCATAGATCGTCCAATCTGGACAAGGCGCGTGCGATCGATCACCAGTTCGCCAATGAGGTTCATAAGGCCGTCGAGCCGGTCCACGTCGATGCGGATGGTCTGTGGCACCACTGCTTTTTGCCGGGTTTCCGCAGCATTGTTCGACGCGGTTGTCTTTCCTGGTGCCTGTGCGGTGCTTTCTGAATCGGGCCTGTACGTCGAAACCTTGACGTCGCCTATGTCCTGAACCGATAAGGCGAACGCACTCAAATCGTCAGCAGACTTGTCAGATCCAACAATGGCCGTGTACGCCATGCCGTTTTTCTCGGCTTGAATTTCTTCAAGTGTCGGAGCACTTGCGATCAGTCGCGTTTGTTCCGATAGTTCGATGGTTAACTGGAAAAGGCGAATCGATGAAAATGCCTCTTCGCCTACGACCGATGCGGTTATTTTGAAAACGTTGTCACCGGCGGCAAGAGTGGTCGAAATCATGTTCAGGGCGTCGTCGTTCAATTCGAGCGCCTTCGACGTGTCGCCATCGTCGGCCACTTGATTCGGCTCGTTGCCAGCGCATGCTTCGAGTTCTGCGACCAGCAATTCGAAATCTACTTCCACGCCCCGTTCCTCAATCAGCTCATCGGTCAGAATTCGGAGGGCGTCGAGTGAGTGGAGCAGGGCGTCTATCAGTTCGGGCGTGACTGCAGCCTCACCATTTCGGAGCTTGTCGAGCAGGCTCTCCATGGCGTGGGCAACACGCGACATTGTTGTGTAGCCCAGCATTGCTGAAGAACCCTTGAGGGTGTGAGCAGCGCGGAAGATCGTAGCGAGGCCTTCTTCGGTCGCCTCTTTTTCCAGCTGGATCACTTCATCGTCGAGTAACTGGAGTTGTTCTTCAGCCTCTTCGAGGAAAATCTTTAGATCTTCCGAAGTGATGTCATCCGCGAGTTGCATGAAAATAATGTTTTCTGTTCACCCGTAAACGGTTTATCGACTGGCAGTCGAGCCAGTTGCCAGGACCGTCCCGCGTGTTGCACTGTGACGCCGTGGCCGGAATCTGTTCGACCATCGTCACGAGGTCGGAACCGTCCGATTTGCATCACCGTTCAAGTAGACGGTTGCCTCGGGTGCGTTGCATCAGGGAATAAACGGGAGACTCTTGCGGAAATCTACAAGTAACTCAACCTAGCCCGGCGTGGTCGATTTTCTCATCGATACCAGCAAAAATGCCGTTGTGGTCATCGTGCTTCGCCGCGGAGCGACGTGGATTCGGCAAAAGACAGTACGCGGTAATAACCCGAAATGATATGGTTTGAATAAAAGTCAAACATGTGAGGGATATTATCGTGAAAATCATTGATATCGATCAAAAAGAAATGATTGCAGCTTCGAAGCGAGGTCGGGCCCGATCTGCCGAGACTCAGCAATTGATAAACGTGATCAAAAATCTCGGCCGGAAATCGGCGAAAGCGGTGATTATCGAAAGCGGCGTTACTGCCGCGAAAATCCGCTCGCGTTTGACATACGCAGCAAAGCTGGCTGGCAAGCGTCTGAAAATCGCGGTACGCGACGACCGCGTAATGTTTGCTATCGCCCCCCGAAAGCGACGGCAATAAACCGGATGGTCCCCGGCTGTTTCCAGGGGTGCAAATTAAAGAACTTCAGAGATGCGCAGCGTGCCCGTAAAACCCCGGCCCATTGAGCAGGTGCCGGGCGACTAAAGGGCCCCGTCGATAATCATGCCGATTGCAGTGGGTCCGCCGGAATGGCCGGAATTAATTGCGGAGTTGATTGCAGTATCGCCGGATAATTATGCTCCGAACGGGTCTGTTAACGGCCAAAAGCTAACGGCCCGAAGCTGCTTCGATCAGTATTATTCTGAACTGTTCAGCAACGATCTCCACTTCACCTTCCTGGAGGTTCAGGGGATCGATCCACATGACGTTCGAAGGTCCCTGACCATCGGCGGCGAAAACCCGCGGCGTCCCCGCTTTCAGACGAGTGACGATTTCTGAGGTCGATGGACCACGCCATTGATCGTTGAACGTTACGACCGCCTGGGGTATGTAGTGGTCGTAGTTGTGTTTCACCTCGACCGTCATGCCCGGAATTTCGGCGATTTGATCGACGATGAAGTTCATCTGTTCCCGGTATTTTCTTGTCTCAGCCTCTTCGTCCACGCTCACGAATGCTTCGAGGGCCGCAAGGAGACCTGCGATCTCCTCTTTGGAAACCTTTTGTGCTCTTGTAACTCCCGGATTGGGAGCGTTGTTCAGGCGTGCGTATTCGATCCATTCAGGCTTCCCGACCAGGAACCCGGTGCTCTGTGGGCCACGCACTGCTTTACCTCCCGAAAAACTGACAAGGTCGGCACCCTGGCCGGTGTAACTGGTTAGGTTCTCACGTGGCGGCAACATTGACGCGCAGTCGGCCAACACTGGCAAACCGTGGCTGTGTGCGAGTTCAGCAAGGTCGGGCAAAGGAACTGCGCCAACGTTCTTAAACGGGGATTCGAGGTGGATGAACCCGGCTGTGCGGGCAGTTATCGCTGCCTCGACCTCGTAGATTGTGCAGCCGTCGGGCCCTCCGGCCTCGACGAACCTTGCACCCGGCGCCAGATACAGGTGATCGTAAATAAAACGATGTCCCTTCTGGATGATCAGCTCGTTCGGCATTCCGTCCGTGATCGGGAGTCGAGAAATCCTGTCGGGATCATCTTTTGCCATGGCTGCTGCTGCCTGCACGACCATACCGCCCGACGCACCCGAGGTGACCGTGGCAGCTTCGTTTCCTGTCAACTCGGCGATTCGTTCTCCGGCGGCAATCAGCAATTCGTCCATCTGAACGAAGACCTCGCTCATTGCTTCCATGGCCCGAATTGTCTCGGGGCGGGGGCGCGATCCAGAGTGCCTGGTGTTCGGGCCGCCCGCGTTAATGAGGGGAGTGATCCCAAGGCTTTCGGTTATCGATAGACCGGTGAGCTGGCCGGTCGTCAGATTTCGCTTCGTCTTCATATTCGCTTCAACTTCAAATATTGTTTTCAACAGATCGAATTAACTGGCTGGCACGGTGCGTCGGCGAATTTACCACAAAGTCTGGCGCCCGAGAACCCGGCCTCGGATGGTGAACACACAGGCAAGTCGGAATAACCCAGATTCGCTCAAGAAAGAGTCGTGACTTTGTGCGACGCGATCCAGTCTTCATCGAGTTCGATACCGAGGCCGGGGCCCGTTGGGGCGTCGAGATTGCCTTTGTCGTTGATTTCAAGCTGCCGGGCCACGCCCCACTCGTGAACCTCTTTGGGAAGCCAGTACTCGAAATACGTGCAATTTAACGACGACATCATCACGTGGAGATTTGCCGCGTTGAGGGCCGAATTTCCCGCCAGGCCGATCTCGCAAACCTTGCCAAAGCCTTCCACGAGCGACATCTGCTTTTTCAGTCCGGTGATGCCGATTTTTCGGGCGGTCCCGCGTATCAAGCGCACCGCGCCCATCTGCAGGAAATTGGCAGCTTCGTGAAGCAGGAACCCGGTCGTGTCACTCATGTTCAGCGGTGTGTCGAGCCTTCGGGTCAGCTCGCGTATCGACTCGATATCGTTGACTGGCACGGGATCCTCGAACCAGTAGAAACCGTTGGCATCCAGCGCGTGGCCCACAAGGAGTGCCTCACGGAAGGTGTAGCCGTGGTTTCGGTCGAGCATCAATGTCATGTCGTCGCCGACGGCCTTGCGAACTTTTTCAACGGTGGTCACGGCGTCGACGGCTGACAGGGGACCGGGGTGAATCTTGTACGCCCGGAACCCTTCCGATTGAAGTTGCAGCGCCTCTTCGACAAACCCGCCGGGCGTGCCGTGACGGGGAGGATACGTGGCGTACAGGGGCACCTCGGTCCTTGCCGTTCCAAGCAGTTTGTGAATCGGTTTGTTCGCGGCTTTGCCCTCGATGTCCCACAGTGCGACGTCGAGTGGGGCCCAGACTGGCTCCAGCGCTCCCCCGTGGCCAGAAATTTCAGGTAGTTGATTCCAGAGCCATTCGCGGTCCGATGAATCGCGACCCATCATTACGGGTTTCAGTTTCTCGATGATCGAATTCATCCGCTGCGTCGAATCGCCAGCCTGCTCGCCTACAAACGCATTTCCCTCAAACCCATCTTCTGTCTTGACCCTGAGCACACCCTGGGTCGTGGTCCCACCGAGGTCCTTTCGATCGTCCTGCA
Organism: Chloroflexota bacterium; assembly: GCA_022564545.1. Taxonomy (GTDB): domain Bacteria; phylum Chloroflexota; class Dehalococcoidia; order Lucifugimonadales; family Lucifugimonadaceae; genus Lucifugimonas. The sequence continues at coordinate 22,645 of JADFLG010000025.1, forward strand.
CATGCACCGCCGGCGCGGTCCGTTCGATGACGTCGATTGTGATTTCAGTGATTTTCATGTGTTTACGATCTGCTCGTCTGGGTCCCAATAAAGACCGGGTCGAAATATGGATTCGGGTTCCAGTCTCACCCGGGGTGGATACTACATCGGCACCGCGATCAGTGCGCTTAAATGGGTCGTTTCTCCTACTTCATTCGGGTTATCCACCATGCCGAAGACGCACAATGTTCGAGACAATTGATTCCACAGCTAACAAAAAGGGCAATTGCGGCTTTATCCACTGGCCGCCGGGAGTACGTTCACTTTTATGGCCCACTGGACAGACGACCCCAAAATCCATTCGCTAATGACCCACCTTGGCAAAACCGGCAAGACTGGCAAGCCGACTCGTGCAGCGTATGTGGCTGAACAGGTGAGTCAGATCATGGTGAAGATCGAGCCGCGAGTGGCCGAATTGCGGGCCGTAACCAGAGGCCACGATGAGTTGGTGGTTTTGTGGGAGAAGCTCAAGGACCTGATCGATCACAAGAAGCGCCACGTTAGTGACCTGAGGCTCACATTTGAGGAGGCGAAAGAAGACCTTCTGCGGCAGAACCCGCAGGCCGATATTTCGATTTTTAATCGGGACCTCCGCAAGGCGCTGAATGATCTCGATGATGAGTTTCAAAAGGCTGCGGTCGACATCGTCGACGTCAAGCGGGGTATTACAGTCAAGCGCAGCACGATACGTGGCCTGGAGGATCGCATGAAGAAGCCCCGCATGCAGATCGTCCGGCAAATGATGCAGCTGAAGAAGCTGCCGCAGCAAAAAGCTGCCTGACCCGCACGTATCTCATTTCCAATTCACCCCTTTCTGCTCTCCGGGGAAGTAATCTGGCGGCACGTGCAGAGCGGATGCCGTTTTTTCGTTATTGTTTTGGAGAGTCAGTTGGCGAACGAACTTAATCTGAGTTCGGTCGAAACGAAAATCAAAGTGATGGCTGCGGACTCGATGAGGCAGGACCGAGTTCCCGGTTTGTCGATCGGCATCGTACGGGGCGATTCGCTGGCTGCTTACTACTCGTTCGGTACCCGGCAACTCGGGGCAGACCGCCCGCCCACTGCACAGACGATCTCCCGGGTGGCGTCGATCACGAAAACTTTCACCGCGACCGCGGTCCTCCAACTTCGAGACCTCGGGCAGCTGGAACTCGACGACCCGCTGCTGTTGCACATGCCAGACTTCACGGCCGCGTCAGCACTACGCGGCACGCTCGAAGGTGTGACACTCCGCAGGATGATGACCCACTATTCCGGCTTGCGCACGGAACATCCGCTGACCGACTGGGACGACCCGTCGTTCGTGAGTTCAGATGAGCTGTTGAAAGGGCTGGCCGATATAGAAGTCGTTATCCCGCAGGATAGCCAGTGGAAGTACTCCAACCTCGCGGTCGGCCTGCTTGGACACGTGATAGAACATGCCAGCGGAGTCCCGTACGAGCAATACATATACGAAGAAATCACGGCACCGCTCGGTCTGGGCAACACGCGTTTCGATCTCGATTCAGAGCAGGAGAAATTGAAGGCGACCGGCTACAGTCATCCGCTTCCCGGCACGACCGATCTTCGTGAGGCACCATACGCACCATTGCGGGGCATTGCTTCCGCCGGGCAGCTGCACTCAAATGTTGAAGACCTTGCAAAGTGGATGTCGTTCCAGTTCTCATCGGGTCGTAAAACACACCCGAGCAAGGTACTTTCGGCTTCAACCCTGGCCGAAATGCACCGGCCTGTCTATATGTCACATGACTGGACCTGGGGGCAGGCCATCGGCTGGCGCATGAACAGACGCGGTGATCTTGTTTTGCATGAACACGGCGGCGGTATCCAGGGGTTCTCGTCGAGCATGGTCTTCAGCGTAAGTGCGCAGACCGGGGTGATCGTGCTGGCAAACATCTGGCCCGCGCCAACTCCATATGCAATTGCTGAAGACCTTGCAGAGCTCGTGATCCGTGAACTGGGCCCGGTCGAAGAGCATGTCGAATCTACTTCGGTCAATGTTTCACGAGACCGGGCAACGCCGTATGTTGGCCGCTACCGGGCGGAACCCGGCGTGTATGTCGATGTCCTCGACGATGCCGAAACTGGCTTTGGGCTCGGTCCGCCAGGCCAGGGCGACTACGCCCTGCACGGTCCGGCTGCGCTGAAAATCGACCCGACGGTCGCCGACCAGAACGCCTTTCGTGTTGAAGGTGGCCGCGGGGCCGGTGAGCTGGCTGAATTTTCGCTCGGCGAGGCCGGGCGAGCGGTGTCGTTCAGGCTTGGCGGCTTTCTTTACAGGCGTGTCGACTGAACCGATTTATGCATCATCTCAAAACCCCCTTTCCCCGGGGAGAAGGAATTGGCCGCCCGCGCTCGTAAGCCCGGTCCCCTCTCCTCTGGGAGCCATAGAGAAACGCCGGGGTGAAGGGGAATTACAATCTGGAATCCTTGCTCGTCACCTTATTCTTAGACGGGTTCTATTTACCAGAGATAAAAAAAGGAATTTTCACGTGGCCGGAGTATTTGATATCGCCGATGGCTATATCGATGTTGTTGCAAAGCACCATCCGCTGTCGGCGACTCATATGGGGGTCCCGGGTTACGACCACCTGATGGCCGATTATTCGCCCGGTGCCACGGAAGCGTTCCATGCCGATTTGAGAGAATCGCTGAGCGCAATGGAGGCGGCAACGCCAGCGAACGAGCGGGAGCGAATGTGCAAAGACACGTTCGTCGACGAATTGTCCCTTTCGGTCGAGCAGTACGAATCTCGCGAGCACCTTCGAGATATGAACGTCCTGTTCTCCCCAATCCAGAACGTTCGCTCGATATTCGATCTCATGCCGCAGGATTCTTCTGAAGCCTGGGAGAACATTGCTTCGCGAATGGAAAAGATCGGAGAAGCCCTTGCCAGCTACCGCCAGACGCTGGACGTTGGCCGCTCGGAAGGCTTTGTTACTTCACAGCGGCAGGTGAACGGCTGCGCGGAACAGTGCGAGACCTGGGCAGGGGCGGGCGATACCCCGCCGTTCTTCGATTCGCTGGTGAACGCTCTCGCTGCCTCAGATATCGACGATGGTTCGTTAAACACGAGAATTGAAGACGCTGCTGCCGCCGCGACCGAGGCCTACGGCGAAATGGCCGAATATCTTCGGCGGTCGTATTTGCCCGATGCGACTCCGGTCGATGGCGTTGGCAGGGACAGATATGCCCTCGCCGCCCGCGGATATCTGGGCGCTGAAATCGACCTCGAAGAAACGTACGACTGGGGCTGGGAACAGCTCGCGTGGGTCAGGTCGGAAATGACCGAAACCGCAGTGAAGATCAAACCCGGAGCCACGATTGGCGAGGCGGTCGAAATCCTGGAATCCGACCCGGCGAGAATGATCGAAGGGGAGGACGAGTTCAAGCAGTGGATGCAGGACCTCCAGGACCGGACCATCGAGGAGATGGACGGCGTCCACTTCGACATTCTCGACCCGGTGCGCAAGATCGAGACGTTAATAGCGCCCCCCGGTGGCGCACTGGCGATGTACTACACCGGACCATCGGAAGACTTTTCACGCCCGGGCCGTACCTGGTATCCGACGGGCGGCAAGACCGAGTTCCCAATCTGGCGCGAGGTATCGATCGCGTATCACGAAGGTGTGCCGGGCCATCATTTTCAGATTGCCACGAATGTCGCCATGACTGAAGAGCTATCAAGATTTCAGCGCTTGCTGGCCGGGACCTCTGGTCATGCGGAAGGGTGGGCGCTGTATGCAGAGCGTCTGATGGGGGAACTGGGCTATCTCGAAAATCCCGACTACTACATGGGCATGCTCGACGCCCAGGCCCTGCGCAGCGTGCGCGTGATCGTCGATATCGGCATGCATTTGGGCCTGAAGATTCCCTCGCATTCCGAGTTTCATCCGGGCGAAGTTTGGAACGGCGATCTGGCGCTCGAGTTCATGCGGGAGCGGGTGCACTTTCCGGCCGATTTTGTGGCCTCGGAGGTCGACCGGTACCTGGGCATTCCCGGCCAGGCGATCAGTTACAAAGTTGGCGAGCGTGTGTGGCTCGAAGCACGGGAGTCGGCGAAGCAAGCAGCCGGAACCGGGTTCGACCTGAAGGAATGGCACAACAGGGCGTTAAAACTCGGCCCAATGGGCCTCGCGCAAATGAAACGGGAACTGACTTGAGGTTTGGATGGATTCGACCAGGAAATGTCCAGGAATCCCCTCTCCATCGGAGGCAGACGGTAAGGTTGTGGGCCATGCCCGTCATCTGATACAGGCGAATGCGACATCGTGTTCGTCCGGGTTTCGCACCAGCATCGACCCAACCTCCAACTCCCTCCCTCGCAGGGAGAGAGGAGATGCCAGTTCCCTCTCCCTCGCAGGGAGAGGGTTA
>JADFLG010000026.1 GCA_022564545.1 Chloroflexota bacterium
AGGAACGGAAGCCCAGGGAATCGGCTTTGCGGTGAGCATGGAAACGGCCATTCCGGTGGCCAACGAGATTGTGGCGAACGGTAGAGTCATCTGGCCCTGGCTGGGAGTCGGGGTAGCCGACGTGAACGCAGCGACCGCGGCGGAGATGGGGCTTTCCGTGCGACACGGCGTGCTGGTGAGCAACACGACCTCAGGAGGCCCCGCCGAACAGGCCGGCATCCAGGCCGAGGATGTGATCATCGCCCTGGGAGGCCAGGAGATCAACAACCTGCGGGACCTGCAGCGCATCCTGCGGACCGAGTACGACCCGGGCCAGCAGATCACCGTGACCGTGGACCGCAAGGGACAAACCCTGGAGTTTCAGGCGACCCTGGAGGAGTTTCCCCGGTAGGGTCTTGCGTTGCCCCGCTCATTTCCTTCGACTAGCTCGGGATGAACTGGGGTCGACACGAGAGAACGCAGCCAGACCGGACCAATGACCACCCGATCCGGCTGCGGAGACTCTCAGGCGAAACCAGTTCGCCAGGTGAATCGAGACTTTCAAGCGGAGATGAACCGGCTCGTCGACCCTTCGACCCATTCGGCGTCGCTCAAGGCAGACAGGCTCAGGACGGCACCAGTGCCGTCCTGCTCATCACACGTGACCGCAAAACCGCCCCGATCCACCCGTCAGTAACGCCATTCCCAGCGCCGGCGGTGCGTTGTGCTTCCTTTCAGAAGCATTACCGCATCGAGTTCGAAACTACCCGACGATTTCTCAGAAAACGTCGCACGCGACCCGACGCGAATAGGTCATAGCTTCCCATGGCAGCTCGAAACCTTCGGCCCAAACTCTGGCCCCGTCCACCAAACGGAACCATGAGTTCACCCGGAGCAGTCGAGTAGGCCCAAAACACAGCGTGTCGACCGACTTCCTGTAACAACAGAACAAGCGGTAGCACGCCCCAACGGACGGCATCAGGCCAAGGCAAGTCGCCCCATTCCCAGTCCCGATCATCTACGGACAAGTCGGGGCCAACAAAAGTGCCGAACTGCGATGGACTTCTTCTAGAAGTCTCACCGCCACGTTTCACCCAGCGGTCTTCGACCTCTCAGGAAACGTGTCATCGACACCATCTCAGCCCGGCACCTGCCGGGCCAAAAGTACGAAAATTCCCAGGCGGCGAACACCGCCGAATAAGCGTTGCTGACGTAAAGCAATGTTCGAAAATCACGATTTAGCCGACGCTTAACCACGTCGGCTAAAGTCGCGTCGCGCAAGTCGCCAAATCAGCGGTGCCGTTTCACTGGAACGTTCATCGTTAACCAGAAAGACTGAACCTTCGGGTCTGGTCTTTCAAGGTCTGTCTCTCTCCACCAGCATCACCGCATCGGACCTGGTGGCTACCCGGCGATCTCCTGACAACGCGGAGGAAACGTCACAAGCCACACGATGCCACTGGCGCGGATGCGCACCGACAAGGTCATAGTTCCCAGGGCGCCCTGAAACCTGCATTCAATAGCTGAGCGCCCTGAAAAGCCAGCATCCGATGCTCGGAGCCCTAAAGTGCGTCCACCGTACCCTGGTTCACCGCACTCTGGTCCGCCGTTTTCCCCGAAGATCGTTCGAACAACTTCCACCACTTTCTCTCGTCTTTCCACAGCGTTTCGCCTTTAATGAACCAGGAAATTCCAAAGGCCCACAGGGCGATCGACTCGAGCCAGAAAACCGGTTTCAGGTCGTCGATCTCAACGCCCAGGACCTCTTTACCCTCCAGAATCCAGGAGTAGACGCCCATCGAGACGATGCACACCAGCATCACTAGCCCGCAGATCAGGTAGATTCTGTTCCGAGCCACCTTGTGGTTCAACTGCTGCGACGACCTGTTTTCGAGGCTGAACCGGGAGCGGTACGAGCGGAATCTGTTCCAGATACCCCTGGTCGGATTCGGAATTGCGGGAGGTTTCGTTTTCGTGAACAACACCAGGCAGAAGTAGGCCAGTAGGACAAACAGACCAGCTGCCGATGCAAAGTGCACAACTCGTTCGAGAGGTCCGCCGCTATTCGGGAAAAATGCCACGCCCAGCGCAAACCCACCCGCCAGGAATCCCGCCATGTTGTCCGTCAGTGGGTAAAAACCCCATGTACGTTTGGACATCTTGTTGTCGGGTTCGTAGCCCGGATATGTGATCAGGAACCAGGATATGGCAACGAGGATTCCGACCAGGGCGTCCCGAGTCCTCAAGCTGTAGTAGTCGCTGATGGAATTCTCAAGCCTTGGAAATCCGTGGATGAAGAAACCCCAGATCATCAAGATGATGGGCAGCGACACCGCCAGGATGCCCATTATCCGCCGGAGCCTCAAGTAGGAAATCCTCATGTTCGCCGTCGAAGTTGCATCATTCATTACGCCCCCCTCAGGTGCTGACGCCAGACGATCAGATCACACGTGTTCGCACTTGACCCAACGTGATGGCAGGCCATTGCGTCCATGCAGCGCGGCATGAAGGTAATAGCTTTGCGAGACCCTAGCATAGTCATTTCGGGGTAACAGCACACCTTCACTGGCTCCATGACGCTGGTTTCGACAAGACGCGACTGCCCGCCGTCCGAGAAGGTTGAACGGCGGGCAGGTGGCTTCCGTCGAGGGAAGCCCGGAGGTGGCACCGGGATGTAAATCCGCGGCGTAAGATTCGCTCAGGTAACGTCCGGGTCGGTGTCGGGCTCACGGAGCAAGACGTAAACCTCGCCGCTTGAGATCGAAGCTTCGACCATCACGATTCCTGCGGATTGATCTGTCTCGCCGGCCAGCACCGAGACGATTCGTTCGTCATTTCCGCCGCCAACAGCTACCTCTGCGTTGGCGATATCGGCTCTGGTCAGCCTGATTCCTGAAGCGAAGTCGTTGCCGCCGTTGACGTTGGCGAACTGGTCGGTCTCACCCATGCCGTCGGCGTAGACGAAGAACTCCTGCACGGGAGCAGCGATGTTGATTTCCAGTCCGTACGAGTCGGTCTCGCCGGACGAATTGGCTGCGAACGCCAGAGTTCCTGTTTGCACAAGCGCGTTCTCAACTCTGATGCCTGCGTGCTGGTCCGTTTCACCCATGCCGTCGAAGTAGACGATGCGGTCAAGGACAGCTGATTGGTTGTCCTGCTCAACCGCATGCGAGTCGGTTTCACCCGACGAGCTGGCCGGCGTGTTTTGCGTCCCGGTCTGGACATATGCGTCCTCAACCGTTACGCCTGCGGCCGTGTCTGTCTCTCCAGCGTTCGCCGCAGCGGGGAGGGACAAAATTGCCAGGCTGATAACTGCGATTACCAGGCCAGCCGTGCGTTTTCCGTAAAACATTTCTCGGTCTCCTTACTGTGCCGCCACCCTGGGCGATCGATGGATACAAATATGTGGTGATCCGAGACGTGCGACATCGATAGGACTTTCCATTTCGCGAAAATCAGTTGCTGGCAGGCGCGTGGTAACAAATCACCACGCGGCTGATTTTTCGTACTGAAAAGGACGTAGGCGACGGTCAGCGTGGCTTTAACCGCGTGGCGCCGTGAAAAGAAAAACCCGGATGCGCGTTGCGTCCGGGCCTCAATAAATCAGCGTAGTGCGAGGGTCAGGTTTTAGCCGTTTCGTCTACCAGGCCGTGCTGGTTGGCGTAGGTCGCAGCCTCGGCCCTGTTGCCCGCGCCGATCTTGCCGAATATGTTCGATACGTGCCGCACCACGGTGTAGCGGCTCAGGAAAAGCTCGTCGGCGATCTTCTGGTTCGAGTGGCCGGCCGCGATCAGACGAAGCACTTCTACTTCGCGTGCGCTGAGGCCATCGGGATACGCGGGCTGATGGCTGTCCGCGGCGCTTCAGGGTGGTGGAGTTACCGGCGGCACTTTTTCCATAGCAGGGTCGGCGGCAGCGGCAGAATTGGTCGGATTTGCCGTGTTGGCATCGGCCCCACCGCTTCCATCGGGAAGAGGACACCCCTTGGATGTCATCCCCACAAAAGCGGCCGGGGGCCGTCCACAAAAACGGAGCATCCTCCCGTTCCAACCGCATATCGCCATGCCCGAAGACATAATCTTCGGGCACCCGGCCGTCCTCCGTGAAAAAGTGCCACCGGCCTCCCGGCAGCCCTGATCGAATCAGAGTTGACAGGTCCTGCCGGAGCAAATGCGACCCGTTACGACACGGTTATCGTGGCCCGCATATTCGGGTGAATCTCGCAGAAATACTGGAACGTGCCAGCCGTATTGAACACATGCGAATACTGTCCGCTCTGTGTCAGCGTGCTGCTGCGAAACTCGTTGTCTACAGAAGGCGGATCGCTACCGGTCACTCGGTGGGTCACCGTGTGCGGTGCGTTGTCGGTGTTCTCCCAGATCACCGTCTGCCCGATAGAAACCGTGATGTCTTCCAGTACGAAGTTCACGATCTTCGACTGAATATCTGGCGGCGGGGTCGAACCACCAGAGCCGCCGGAGCCGCCGGAGGTCGCCACACCGGCACCCCCTCCGCCCAGGTTTCCGCACGAAACGTAAACCGAAGCCTCCGCTCCAGACTTGTGCAGGTTCACTGCAAAATCACCATCGCGCAGACTCTCCAGGGTGACGCTGACGCTTGTGAGCGATGTACCGTTCATAACGCTTGTCAGCGGGTACTCAACCCCGCCAAGCGTGGCGCAACTACTGGCGTGAATGTGAATCGGCTGAGCAACACCCGCAGCCCCCGGCGTCACTACGACTGCGACATCTGTCAGGCTGCCATTCGCCACCAGCGTCGCGGTGCCCGACTGGCCTGACGAGTTCAACTCGCTCAGCGCAATTGTCAGCACATCCGCTCGTTTCGGAAGGTCACCACAGGCAACGTAAACCGAAGCCTCCGGACCCGACTTGTGGGCGTTCACCGCGAACCGGCCCGACAACAGCGACGAGATGCTCACATCGACTGTGGTGGCCGACATTCCTGCATCCAGGCTCGTCAGCGGATACACAACGCCACCGAGGTCATCACAGGATCCCGAGTGGATGTGAATAGGCTGGCCGATGCCGACCGCGCCGGGAGTGATGCTGACCGCAACCGTCGTCTTCGTGCCTTTTGGTGTGAGGGTCACGGAACCGGACTGCCCGGAGTTGTTCAATTCGTTCAGGATTAGCGTCACTGCATCGGACGAAACACCGGCGGAGGCGCTGACCGTAGTGACCGGGATGTCGCCGCATGATGTGTAGAGGGATGCTTCAGGTCCTGATTTGTGCAGGTTGACCGCCCGGTCGCCCGTCAGAATGCTCGATATTGGCGAGTCGATCACCGTGACAGACCGGCCGTTCTCAAGGCTTGTCAACGGTATTTCCACCCCGCCCAGCGTTGCGCATGAACCCGAGTGAATGTGAATCGGTTGCGAAACTCCTCCCGGTCCCGCATCTACGTTGACTACTACCCACGTCGTGTCACCAGCCGCTATTAGCGTGGCGGTCCCGGCCTGGCCAGAGTCGTTCTGCTCGGTAAGCGAAATCGTTACCGTGGTGCCGGCGGCGGCGATATTTCCGCACGCCACGTAGGTTCCGGCTTCGGCACCCGACTTATGGAGGTTGATCGCGCTGAGTCCTTCTCTCAGGGCAGGCAGGCTGACGTCGATGATCGTCGATGAAAATCCGTTCACAACACTGCTGAGGGCGTAATCGACCCCGCCGAGCGTGTCACAGCTTCCGGCATGCACATGAATGGGCTGCGCGATATCGGGGACTCCGTCGATCTCGATCACTACCTCAGTTTGCAGGCCGCGGGAAGTAAGACGTGCGATTCCGTTCTGGCCCGAATCGTTGAGCTCCGTGAGCGGGACTATAAGGGTGGCGCCTGCGCCTGGCCCTGTGAGTCCTGCGGCTCCTCCCGATCCCGACTCTCCTGTCGCTCCACGAGATCCTGTTGCACCTGTTGGACCTGTCACCCCGGTGGCACCGGCACTTCCGGCCGAACCCTGATTCCCCGGTTCACCTGGAGAGCCAGGCTCACCAGATATGCCGGGGTCACCGGGCTCACCAGCGCTTCCGGGCGCACCTGGCGCACCGGTTTCACCGGGACTGCCGGCAGCACCTGGAACGCCGGGGTCACCTTGCGGTCCCTGGGAACCAGTATCACCGCACGCGGCGAACGTAAATAGTGCGGCTGCGGCTGCTAACGCAATCAGCGGTAATCGTAGCCGGTCGAAGAAGCTGCGAGCATGATTCGCTTGGCTGATCATGGACGTGTCTCTCTGTGTTATTTATTGGGCCGGTTGGTCGATTTCTAAACATATATTGCAGATCCAACAGCGGCGTCGCCCGGTGGCGATTGCTAGTAGTTCGTCTAACGCCGCCAATTGGATCACTTGCACTTTATTGAGGCAGCTCGCGAGCAACCCGGTGAACGGGACTTTGTGGCGTTCCGTCAACGAGATGAGTTCGCAACGTGGCAATCGGCTTCCAAAACACGCCAGCCCGCCGATTCGGTCAACTCTGCCCTCCGCCATTGGGCAGCTACGACCAGAGCGCAACCGAAACGTGTGCAAACTTGCAATAATGCCCCGAACGCTACGATCGCCCGTGCGCAGAAGCATTGCGAAAGACCCGCGAAGCGTTGCGAAAGAAAGGACCGGAAATGGTGCAGCTTGCAGGCAAACATGCCCTGCTTCAGATGTTTCAGGCTGAAGGGGTGAAGTACGTGTTTGGGAACCCGGGCACAAGCGAAACCCCGATGATGACGCTCTTGCCCGAATACCCGGACCTCGAGTACATCCTGGTCCTTCAAGAAGGGGTGGCAGTGGGCATGGCAGAAGGCTATGCACGAACTACCGGCACGGTGCCCCTTGTCTCACTGCATATCGACAATGGTCTGGCCAACGCCTTCTCGATGATGATCGACCAGTTGCGCTCTGGAACGCCGATGGTAATCACGGCCGGGAACAAGGACATAAGGAAACTGGGACCAGGACGGTCGGACCTTGCTGAATTGGCCAGGCCATTCTCGAAGTGGAGTGCCGAGATCACTCATCCGGGACAGGTCCCATCGGTAGTAAGGCGGGCGTTCCAGGAGGCGCGGACTCCACCGACCGGCCCGGTTTTCGTCGGCATGAGCGCAAACGCCTTCGACGACGTTGCCGATGTGGACATCGTTCCATCGACGGATATTGCCGCAAATTCTTCCGCCGACCAAAATTCAATTGATGAGGTCATCGGTCTGCTTGCCAGAGCCGAACGACCCATCATGGTCATCGGGGACCGGCTTGGAGGTGCCAATGCGGAAGCCGTGAGACTGGCCGAGACCGCTGGAATCCCCGTGTACGGTCACGGGTCCTCCGAAGTGAACTTCCCTGCAACCCATCCTCTGTGGCAGGGAAACCTGTCCGTCAGGGCTCCCCAGGCGGTCGAGGCGATCAGGTCTGCCGATCTGATTATCGCCGTCGGTTGCATGGTATTCGATGATTTTTTCTACCAGCCGGGCAGCGTAATTGGTCCGGGCACCAGCCTGGTCCACATAGATTCAGACCCGGGCTCGATCGGAAAGTCCGAGCCGACCGACGTGGGAATCCTTGCGGCGCCGTCTGCGGTCGTTGGTCAGCTTGCCGACGCTGCCGAGGACATATTCGCCGGGACCAGGGCCGAAGAAGCCGCACTGCGCGTTCGAGAGGCAGCCGCAGTTTCAAGCGCGCGAAGAGAGGCTTTTGCCAATTCGGTGGCGGCGCAGAAAAACGGAGCGCCCATGAGTCCGGCCGTGATGGCCGACGCTCTGGCCGGCGCGCTGCCGTCCGATGCCATCGTCTTTAACGACGGCATCAGCACCGCCGGAAATATATTCGAGGCGCTGAGTCCCACGGAGCGGGGAAGCTATTACGCGATCCGTGGAGGCGCGATCGGCTGGGGAATGGGTGCGACGATGGGCGTACAACTCGGCATGCCAGACAGACCGGTGGTTGGCGTGATGGGCGATGGCAGCGCCATTATTACGGTGCAGGCCTTATGGACCGCCGCCAACACCAACATCCCGGCTGTGTTTGTGATCTGCAACAACCGGTCTTACCGGATCCTGAAGATCAACTCGAACGTCTACCACCGGCTTCAAGGCCTGCCGGCGCCCGAAAGTTACGTCGCCTCAGACTTCGCTATTCCTCTCGACTTCAAGGCACAGGCCGAGGCGTACGGAGTGGAGGGGGTGCGGGTCGAAACGCCCGAGGAACTTGCCGCCCAGGTTCGCCGAGGTTGCGAGCTGGACACCCCGCTGGTGATCGACGCGATTATCGACGGGGCGGTTTAAGTCGAGCAACCGGCCAGTGTCGCACGGCGTCGTGATCGGATGCCCCGTATCCCGACCAGATCATTCCCCGGTTTTCGCAGCGTGCGCCACCTGCGCCGCTTCGCTGGCCCATTCGATCAGCTGGGAATCATCGTCTAAAACATCGACTGGAACCTCGAAGTACGGCATCGGTTTATGCTTCTTGCTTCCCGCATTTTCATAGCGCTCCGTCGTGTTCGAATCTACTCGAAAAAACAAACGCCCGCTTGAATCCACAATCGCAAACATAGTGCCGCTATCGAATAAGCCGAAACCGCCAAACATCGAACGCGACGAGATAGTGCCCACCGGTCTGAGGGCTTCGAGCATTTCAGCCGCTGCGACTGCCGCCACAGACGATTTTCTTGCGCCTTTTTTGCCCATATTCGTATCTTGCCTTGGCTTTCGCACCACTGGCACTGCGAAACCAGGTGCACAGGCTACGCCGGGCTCACCCAATCCTGCAAAGTGGCACGCCGTCCAATGACGCCGAAGCAAAAGTAGACCATCACGGAAATCTGGATTCTCGCGGCGCTCGCGAACCCCCTCATATTCTCGATCGTGACGCTCGTCGACAAGCGAGTGCTGTCGGGTTTCGGTATGCCACTGCCAGGCTTCAACCTGTTCGTTGGCGGCAGCCAGGGAATTTTTGGAGCGATCGTTTTACTGTCCAACGCCCCATCGGGAGTCGAGTTCGACGTAATCGTCCGGGCCTGGTCTATCGGCGTGCTCCAGGGCATTTCGCTCATCCTCATGTTCTGGATGTTGAAACGGGAAGACCCATCGCGGGTGATACCGGCGATGCAGACCACACCGATCTATGTGGCATTGGGGGCATGGGCAATCTTTGGCGAATCGTTGGGTGCTTTGCAGTGGATCGCCGTGTTCCTGGCAGTATCGGGAAGCGTTCTCGCATCGGTACGAATCGGAGCGAAGAGCCCAAATGGCAGAGCCGGCATCCAGCCCGTGTTCCTGGTGCTGGTAATAAGTGCGTTCCTGATGGCCAGTTCGCAGCTTGTCACCAGGTCGATCGTTGACGATCTGTCGACCCTGCACATCGTTTCGCTGCGAGGTACCGGACTTTTCGCCGTGATGTGGGCGGTGTTCGCAAGACCGGCCGCGCTGAAAGGACTCGGTCAGTTCCTGAAGCAGCCCCGGCGCGCTTCGCTGCTTATCATCTCCGAGGGATTTATGCCGTTCACGGGCCACCTGCTGATTACTTTCGCGATCGGCAAAGGGCCGATAGCGCTGGTGTCGGCCCTCGGCGGCACGCGACCGATCTTTGTGTTCAGCCTGAGCGTGGCCGGAGCATGGCTTGCTCCGGGCCTGATCTACGAGAAGTTCACCCGGCCCGACGTGGCGCTGAAGCTGGCCTCGGCCACGATGGTCGTGGCAGCGGTGGTGATTATTTCGGCGGTGTGATGTAGCCGCAATGCCTCTTTTCCGTGCGGGAGAAGGCTGGGTTGAAGGTAGCTCCGAAGCAGGAAGGCGCCGCCGTCGCTTCGGGGCCGCGTTGGCCCGGCGAAAGACTCAATCAGCCTCGAACAGTTCTATCGGGTTGCCATCCAGGTCTTCTGCAACGATCTGCCTCCCACCGGGGCCGCTGATAATCTCATTCCGGAACTTCACCCCACCCATTTTGAGCTTCTCGACCAGGGTATCCAGGTCATCGACATCGATGAGGAGGCGGTTCCATCCACCCGGTACAGGCTCGCTCCCGTCGGGCATTGGGCGGCGTGCCGAGGATTTCGGGCCGCTGAGCAAGAGCGTAATGTCACCACGAGTGACTATGTAAATGGCTGGGACTGCCAGTTCAATCTCGAAATCGAGGTGCTCGGTGTAAAAGCTGGCAGCCGACTTGGCGTCGTCGACCATGTACCTGAATCTCGCCATATCTTACCTCCAACCCTGAGAAATCGAACTCAACTTTCGCGGTCACCTTCGAAATAGTACGTAAGTGGTTCAGACCAGTTCGAAGCCCAGGCCCAGTTCGGCTTTTATCGACTCAAACCACTCGATCACCTCGCGATGGTACGGAATACCGTCACGCTGCCTGATCTCGACCTCTTCGGCCTCCGGCAACCCGGCGTAAACCACCCTGTCGTGCCCCGGCGCAGGCTTCGCGTTTCGCAGCCCGCCAAGAAGGTCGTCCATATCGTCCTTGAACTGCTCGGGGTCGATGAACCCATCGATCTTGATCGCCTGTACATAGTGTGCCATCAGTGGACGCGGCGTCGCCGGCATCAAAAATCCGGGGCCCATGCCTGAAAGGATCGTCGACAGAATCTCGCATGTGGCCGCAAAGCCGTAGCCCTTGTGAGAACCCTGCTCGCGGGTCCCTCCGAACGGAAGGGACATGTACTCATCGGGCAACTGGGCCGACTCCATAATCGGGGTGCCCTCGGTATCGGCGATCCATGCCGGTTCCATTGGCGCGCCGACCCGTTGGGCGAGGTACAGCTTGTTGCCCGCCACCTGCGTGGTTGCTACATCGAACACGAACGGCGCTTCGTTCCGGGCCGGTGCTGCCCATGCCCAGGGGTTTGTGGCGAACATTTTTTGGCCGGCGTGGGTCGGGACCATCGACATCGGGTTCCCGGCCGTGGTCGTCAGGCCGATCATGTCGTGCTCAAGCGGCAACATCGAGTGATACGCCAGCATGCCGATGTGCCGGGAATTGTGGACCGTCACAGCCCCCATGCCGTGCCGGGAGGCCTTCTCGATCGCCATTTCCATAGCTTTCGGCAAGACGTGCAGTCCCAATCCCCCGTCGCCATCGAGATTCGCCGTTGCATCGGTCTCGCGGGTCACCTGCACGTTCGGGGCCGGGTTGATCTCCCTGTCGCCATACATCTTCACGTAGACCCGGAGCTGGTTCGAAACGCCATGCGATTCACAGCCCCGCAGGTCGCTGGTCATCAGCACGTCGGCGGATAGCTCGGCGTCGGATTTCGAGAGGCCGCACTTCTCGAAGATTTCGATGGTCGCCTGTCGCATTTTCTCGGGTTCGATGAAAACACGATCTTTTTCGGGTACCAGGAATCGTTCGAGCATCTTTTTTTTCCTTAATTCATCGATTGGGTCGCGCGGTGAACTACGGAAAGAAAGAATGAACCTCCGGACAACCGCTCGCAAGAGCGATTTCCGTGAGCCCAGAGACAAGAGACGCAAACAGGGGGACGCGAAATCGCCCTGCACGCAGAACGTGCAGGGCGACTCTGGGCAACAGCGAACGGACTTACTTGTTGGGCTGCGGAGTTGTGCGCAGGTACGGTCGGACCGTTTCGTAGCCCTTCGGGAACAGTTTATCGGCATCCTCATTCGAAACGGCCGGGAGAACGATAACGTCGTCACCATCGCGCCAGTTAGCCGGGGTCGCCACCTTGTAGCCGTCGGTCAATTGCAACGAGTCCAGCACGCGGAGGATCTCTGCGAAATTGCGGCCCGTTGCGGCCGGGTAGGTGATGGTAAGCCGGAGCTTCTTTTCCGGGTCGATGATGAACACCGAGCGGACAGTCATCTTGTTGTCTTCCGACTGGATCATGTTGTACAGGTTTGCCACCTTCTGGTCGGCGTCGGCAATGATCGGGAAGTTCAGCTTGACGTTCTGGGTTTCTTCGATGTCCTTAACCCAGTCCCTGTGCGACGCAAGATCGTCGACGCTGAGACCGATCACCTTCGTGTTGCGCTTGTCGAACTGTTCCTTGAGACCGGCAACTGCGCCAAGCTCGGTGGTGCAGACCGGCGTGAAGTCGGCCGGGTGTGAAAACAGGATGCCCCAGCCGTCGCCGAAAAAGTCGTACAGGTCGATCGGGCCGTCGGTCGATTCCTGCGTGAAGTTAGGGACTGTATCCCCGAGTAGTAGTGCCATGGCCGGTTTCCTCAAAGAATCGATCGTGTGAGCGCCGCTGCTGCAGGCAGCCTGGTTCGGTGCATTCTAGACCGAATGGATTCGTAGGTCGAGTGACTATGAGTTGCCTGGCGGTGCCCACCTGGGGCAGCACCTGTCCTCCCTCCAAATGTTAGAGGGAGTTAGAGGGTGGCGATGCCCTCTCCTCGAAGAAGATTGAGTTGGTGCGGTAGCGGTCGACCGACCTTCCGATTCCATCCCAGATCGGGAGGGGTAACTCTGCTCAGCGTTTTGCCTACGCCTCAACCGCGTGCTTGCGTGCTCCACGCTCACGGTTGCGCTTGCCCCGGTTCAACACCGTCTTGCGCAGCCGCACAAATTTTGGCGTTACCTCAAGGCATTCGTCATCCATGATGAATTCCAGGGCCTGCTCGAGCGAGAGCTGCCTGTGCGCATCAAGGTGCTGGGCGTGGTCCGCTCCGGCCGATCGCATGTTGGTCTGCTTCTTGGCCTTCACCATGTTCAAATCCATGTCCTGTGGACGTGGGTTTTCGCCGACAATCATGCCTTCGTAAACCTCGGTGGCAACCGCAACAAACAACTGCCCGCGCTCCTGAGCACTCAACAATGAATAAGTAGTCGTCACGCCACGTCGATCGGCGATAAGGCTGCCGGTCGGTCGAGACCGCATTTCGCCCTGCCAGGGCTCGTAGCCTTCGAATACATGGTGAGCCAGCCCGGCGCCACGGGTTTCGACAACGAATTCGTTGTGGAAGCCGATCAGTCCACGGGCGGGAATCACGAAGTCCATTCTTACCCGGCCCTGACCGTGGTTGACCATGTTGACCATCTTGCCCTTGCGGTGTGCAAGTAACTGTGTGACAGCGCCCAGGTGCTCTTCGTTAATGTCGACCGCAAGCCGTTCCATCGGCTCGTGGAGTTTGCCGTCGATCATCTTCGTAACCACTTCTGGCTTGCCGACCGTAAGCTCGAATCCCTCACGGCGCATCGTTTCCACAAGCACCGCGAGCTGGAGTTCGCCGCGACCCTGGAAGATCCATGTGTCGGGCCGGTCGGAAGGCAGAATTCTGATCGAGACGTTGCCGATCAGCTCCCGGTCGAGCCGGTCCTTCAACATGCGTGCCGTCAGCTTCTTGCCGTCGAGACCGGTTAGCGGTGAGGTGTTGATCCCGATCGTCGCTGAAAGGCTCGGCTCGTCGATTCGGATCACCGGAAGCGGTCGCGGGTCTTCTTCGTCGGCCAGCGTTTCGCCAATCGTCACGTCGGGCATGCCGGCAACCGCGATGATCTCGCCCGGTCCGGCCTCTTCAGCGTCGACACGCTCGAGGCCTTCCGTGATGTAAAGCTCGGTGATCTTCGCTCGCACGACAGTGCCGTCTACACGGCAGTGCGAGATGATCTGGTCCTTGCGAATCGTTCCCTGGTGGACCCTGCAAATCGCCAGGCGACCCACGTATGGCGAGGCGTCCAGGTTCGTGACCTGTGCCTGCAGGGGGTGCTCGTCGTCGTACTCGGGTGCGACGATGTGGGTCAGCAGCAGTTCGAAAAGCGGCTTCAGGTCGGTGCCGGGCTCGTCGGGGTCGAGCGTGGCGGTACCTTTCCGGGCGTTGGCGTACACAATCGGGAAGTCGATCTGGTCTTCAGTAGCATCGAGGTCGATGAACAGTTCGTAAACCTCGTCCACGACCTCTGCGATCCGGGCATCAGAGCGGTCGATCTTGTTGATGACCAGGATCACCGAAAGATTTAATTCCAGCGCTTTCCGGAGAACGAACCGGGTTTGCGGGAGCGGGCCTTCACTGGCGTCGACCAGCAGCAGGACGCCGTTGACCATTGCCAGTCCGCGCTCCACCTCGCCACCGAAGTCGGCGTGGCCGGGGGTGTCGATTATGTTGATCTTGGTGTCGCCCCAGCGGACCGACGTGTTCTTGGCAAGAATGGTGATGCCCTTCTCACGTTCCAGGTCCGTCGAGTCCATGACGCGGTCGATCATCTCTTTGTAGGTCGCTACCGACCCTGTCTGCTTTAGCATGGCGTCGACCAGCGTCGTCTTGCCGTGGTCTACGTGGGCGATGATCGCGACATTACGTATGTCGTTCCGGAAGGTCTTGGTCATGGGGGCTTTCAGGCTCGTCGCAGCGCTGGATGTCTGCGCGAAACGACCCGGTGCTGAAACCGGACCGGCTGTGAATCAGGGGTTCGACTCTTGCGCAGTCGTCGAACGGGCCAGACGAAATTTGCTTCTAGTTCGAGAGTATCACCGCACGGGTTAACAGGTGTTAACTGTTTGGCGCGACATTTACCGATCGCTCATTGCAGCGGTCCTGTGCTTCGTAGGCCTTTTTCTCGAGCGGGTGCCGCCTGCCGCCGCCGTACTTGATCGATAGCAGCAGGTACACGATCAGCCACGGCACCACGAGCCACTTGATCTGGTCGATCCAGTGCTGGCGCTCGTGCAGCTGCACGCATTCGTCGTCCCACACCTGCGGTTCGTAGAACACGAACGGCCATACCGTGGTCGCGTAGACCCTCGATGGAAACGGAGGCGGGATCTTCGGTACCCGTATCTCGATTCGACCCCCCGAAATTCTGATCATGCAGGTTCCCTTCTTTGCAGGTCTGACGGCGCAGTTCTCAGGCAATTTCGTCGTGAGTTATACCAGACCAGATGTACGAGAGCTTCCTGTCAACCGATCAATCCTGGCGTGGCCCGGCCAGAGTCGAACTGGAAGATGGACACAGATAGGCGAATCGCGAATCGCCGCTCGCAAGTTAATCGGCTCGATCGAATCAAGTTTGCCGGTTCGGCTACCGGGTAAGGTCGGCCTGTGAAATCCCGTTCTGCGCCAGCAGTTCCTCGAGGCCGCTGGAGACCTGTCGCCGGAGCTTGTTCGCCGCGTTGCGGCTCAGATCGAACTGCTCGTAAACGGTAGCCTCAAATGGCTGCCATGCCGCCCGGAGGCCAGTAACCGCCTGAGCCTCTCGCTCGGCGGCCTCGATCAGGAGCTCGCCGAGGGTCCGGAAAACGGTGGCCCTGGGCACAGACCGGACATCGGCGGCAATGCCTCCGAAGTCCACGACGAACTCGCCCAGCCGCTCCAACGCGCTGGTCACGTCGCATCCTCCATTACTGGCACGCCAGCCATCGTAGTCCTGGTGGAACCTGTCCCATGACGTTGCGACCGCCTGGTACGCGGTGTTGAAGGCGGCCACCGAGAGATCCGTCTCGGCGGAAGCGCCGGTCACGATCGATGAGAGCAGGGCTGCTGCCGCGCTGCGATCACCGTTCCCGGCCACCAGTTGAGTTTCGAATGCAATGAAGTCGGGTGTTCTGGGCACTTCGACGTCGGCCCCGGCATCGTCCGGTGGCTCAGGAGCGGGATCCATACCGGTGTCTGCTGTAGGCGTAGGAGTGGGATTCGTCCCGGTGTCGGCGTTCGCTCCCACATCCACAGCGGCGTCCCGAAGAGTCCTGAGCGCCAGTTCGGTGGCCCTGGCAGCTGCGCCCAGCTGCGTGGCGACTTCGCCAGTCGGCGAGGCCGAGGAGAGCGCCTGGACATCTGCAGAGACCTCCAGGAACTGGCTCACCAGCGTGTTCAGAGCATCGGCGATGGCGGCCGGGTCCAACCCGGACTGGGAGGCGCGAAACGCCTCGTAGTCGGTGATGAACTTGCCCCACCCGGCGTCTATTCGGGAAACATCGAGAGCGAAACGGTTCACGGCCGCACGACTGTCATCCGACGCTCCTTTTATGAGATCCGCAAGTGCGGCTTCACCGGCCAGGCGAATGCCGGCGGCGGCGACCCGCTCGATTTCCACGAACTCCTGCGCGCTGACGGAAGAGCCGTCGGCCAGGGTGACGGTTGCGTTAATGCCGGCGGTTTCGTTCAGTACCCGAAACGCCGCGACCTCGCGTTCGGCGGCCTCAATAATCTGGTCCGCCATGCTCCTGACCAGCTCTTCTCGCGGAAGGTCTCGGGCCGCTTCTGTCACGGCGGCGAACCGTGAAGCGAAGACCGACACGGATTGATTTCGGACAGTCAGATCGCATGCCACAAGTCCTTGCCGCCAGGCGTCAATATCGGCGTGAAACGCTTCCCACCTGGTCTCGATGCCGCTGTGAAGGTTGGCGAAGGCGATCAATTCTGTGCGATCGACGGTCGGCTCCGGCGTCGCTTCGGGCTCCGTCACCTCAAGGGCCCGTGTGGTGGCCTGGACCTGGGCGCGGACAGTTGCTGGGATATCGGCGGTCGGCTCGGGCGCAGCCTGGGTCGGCGCGACGTCGTTTTCAGATGAGCATGCGACCACTACCAGCAATGCGATTGCCAGGATGAACATGGTGGCATTTCTCATGAGTGGTGTCCCTTTAGTTCCAATCATTTGTGGTCGTCCTGGCCGGTATGGGTCGATGAGGGCATACGTGTACTAACTGGTTCATGGAAGCCGGAAGACTCCGACCCGATCGCTAACGAGGCCCGAGTCCAACTGGCCGGTCTGGAATCGGAGCAGCAGTTGGGAGAGTGAAGATTCACTGTCGGCGAGCATCACGAGGACCTGCCGTCCGTCAGAACCGGTGTGGAACAACATCAGCCCGGTGCCCGCAATTGGAAGTGCTGTGGTGAAGGGCGTTTCGATGTTTGCCCCCACGCTGACGCCGGCAGGGAGCATGAACTGGGCCACATCAGGGAAGTCCTGGTAGAGGCCGATGAAGACGGTGTCACGAAGCAGGTCTTCCACCTGCTTTACGTCGGCCGGTATGTCTTGCTCATTTAGCAGGTCCTTCATTTGCGATGCCGCGGTCGGCGGCGCGAAATCTCCGGCTATGACGTCTACCCGATCACGGAAGAAGTGCGGAGCGTCGCCCAGTGAGAAGCTGCGGTTTACGTCCGTCAGGAAGTCGGCGATATTGGCGATGAACCGGGAGTTGTCCGTAGTGGTGTTGCGCGGCGGAAAGAAGAAACTGGAATCAGATATCGCCAGCACCTGGCCGTCCTCGCTTTTCATCACGGATGCGAACGGAGCGGTCCGGTCGATGAGCGACGAGTAGGTGTTGCCGTCGCCGGTGACTATCGGGATACCGGACTTGTTGGACCTGATGGAGCCGGCGGTGTAAAAGGTGATCTGCTCGAGTCCCTCGGTCAGCGGATCCACCCGGAAGTCCCTCAAGAAGATGTTGCGGTAGTTCAACTCGTGTTCGATCAGGTTATACAGGAACCCCTCCTCGAAGACGAAGCCGAGGGGTTCAGCGATGGAGTTCATGACGCTCGCGCGGGCGGGGTCGCCGATGAGGATGACTTTGCCGTCTTTTTCGATGAAATCCTGGATGAGGCCGATTTCGCGATCATCGAATGAAATCGTTGGCAGGATGATGGCGAGCGTATCGGCGCGCTTCAACTCGGCTTCCAGGATCAGCAGGCGGCCGGCCGGCGAGAACGCTTCGACGCCGATGGGCCGGGTTTCAAAGCCATGGGATTCGACGCGCGAGAAGAAGGCCACCATCTCGGCGTCGGAGAAATTATTACCGTGCATGCGGTCAACGACCAGCAGGCCATCTCGTTGCTCCGGCACGCCTGTGAAGCTCTTTACGGTCAGGGTCGGCAGGACCAGGTCATCGAGAGCGACGTCGACAGCGCCCGGGGGGTCATAGCTGCCACCGAAGTCGAGGCCATCGTAGTAAAAGAGGTACGCGATAAGCAGCACCACCCCTGCTGACAGGGGGAGTAGCAGGAAGAGGTACCCGTTATTCCACCGGAGCGGCATCGGTCGGTACCCCGTAGAGGTAGAAATAGCGCGGGGTTGAGACGGAGATCGGGATGTCGCTCGGCACGCCGCCTGCGATTTGTGCATCGCCCGTCGGCGGGAAGAGGCGGCCTATCCTGCCAAGCACCTCGGCGGCGCTCACCGGCGGCTCGGCGTTATCGCCAACCGACATGACCGCGTCCGTGCCGAATATGCGCCGGAACTCCTCGACCTGGAGTTTGATAACCTCGGCGTTCACGTCGACGAGTTCGTAATTGTCGATGCCGGCGAGCCTGGCCGCAGCCCGTATGGCGTCGATGTCACTGCCGATTTCATCGACCAGGCCAAGTTGCTTGGCCTGGAAACCGGGGTAGGTGAGCGCCTGGAGGATCTCTTCCGGCGACATCTTCAGCCGGTCGCCGCGCTGAGATATGACGGTGCGCAGGAAGGCCTCTTTGAGGAGTTCGATCTCGCCGAGCAAAGTTCGCTCAGTGCCGCCGGTCAGCTTTGCCGGGCCGGTGCCGATGTCCGTCTCGTTCGGTGGCGGCGGAGGGAAGAAGCTAGTCCTGACACCGATGCTGCCGACGATGGAAGAGGGCTTGGCGTAGATGAGATTGGCGCCCATGGACATCATGTAGCCGCCACTTGCGACGAACTGGCCGCCGGAGATGACTACGGGCTTCTCTTCACGCAGGTTTGCGGTTCTTAGAAATAGCTGTTCACTTGGCGTGACCCCGCCACCCGGGCTGTTCAGCAGGATGACGACCGCCTTGATGTCTTCCCGCTCGCGGGCGTAGTCGAGCATCTGGCTGATGAAGAAGGCCGAGTTTTCAGTGATGACAGTGAACGGTACGTCGATGATGCCAATTTTGGGGTCGGCCCTGAGAACGGTGAAGAATAGAGACAGGCCAAGGGCGATACCCAGTCCGATCATGATCGGGCCGAGTATGAACCAGCGATATGTGAGCCGAGCAGCCGACGCCAACATCTCCACGTGAACTCTCCCCGGGGGTCCGGACCGCGCGCAGAGGCGGCGCCATCTAATGCCTGGCATTTTACCGGACGAAACGGACGACCGTCCGCCGGAGTTGGTTGCTCTCAATGTCCGTATTCATCGTTCCTGGAGCCGGCATGAATTTGGCAGCGGCCAACACCAATCCGAATGAGTTCTCGGACAGCAATCGGATTCGCTCCGTCCGGGACCGGCTTCGGCGTGGGAACAGGCTTGATCGCCACCGGCGTTACGCCACGTCTGCCCTGCGGAGCTCGCGCGGCACCCAGGTGCGCCTCGCACGCCCGGTGCCAAACAGCCCTGGTCTGCCCCGCGGAGCTCGCGTGGCACCCAAGTGCGCCTCGCACGCCCGGTGCCAAACTATGTATGATCTGCCAGCTCAACCACTAAGACAATTTGGCCAACAAACGGAGAATTATTTGACAGACGCTGTATTCCTGGGCGGTGACCGGTACCACAATGCCGCTGAGGCCCATGCCGGCATTGGCCCCGTTCTCGAAAAAGCCGGGTTGGAAGTTCACTACACGACCGACTTCGCCTCGATAGACGCCGATCTTCTGAACGGGGTCAGGCTGCTGGTTTTCCTTCGTGACGGCATGGAGTGGCCGAACGGACATGATGCGCCGCCCGAGCGGTGGATGCAGCCCCACCAGGAGGAAGCGATCGAGCAGTTCGTGCTGAACGGCGGTTCGTTCCTGGTGATGCACAACTCGGCCTGGAACTACCCGTGGAACGGCGGATACCGCCGGACCGTCGCCGGCTACTACCAGTTCCACCCGCCGTACATGCACTTCGACGTTCACATCACCGATAAAGACCACCCGATTACCGACGGCGTTGAAGATTACGAGATCGAGGACGAGCAGCACTTCATCTGGTTCGACAAGGACCGGGTTGACCTGTTCGCGACAAGCCAGGGCAAGGACGGGCGCGAGTCTGCATCCGGCTACTCCCACGAGTACGGCAAAGGCCGCGTCGTCTATCTTGCGAACGGTCACAGACAGGTCGTTTTGCAGCACCCGTCGGTGCAGAAGCTACTCACGAACGCGGTGAACTGGCTGCTCCGCAGCTGAAGCTGGCTTATTTAGTCGAGTCGGCAACTTGATGCTTGCGGAACAATTGAATCACGTCATTCCGGGCTTAATTGGCCATTAAGTGTAATTTACCTGACCCCAAAGTGGAAGTATCAGGCGAAGTAATTCGGCCGCCTGAGGAGGCTAAGAGGGCTGACGGGGCTGAAGTCGCGATGCTGTCGGTAGTGGGATTTCAATCGGGAGAAGTATCCCTCCGGACTGTTTATGGTGGTCGGAACTGGTGGCCATTCCGCAGGGCCACGCCCCCGCACTGCGGACAGCGTTTTTTGGGGACATGGCACCCTGATATTCAAACCGGTTCATAAATTGAACCCTTATCCTACGTTTGAGCCAAACTACAGACAAGCACCCAATATCACACTTAATTAGCCATTAAGCCCATTCCGACCGGAGCGGAGGAATCTGAGGCCGACGCATGTGAGGGGTCTCCGCCGCAGGCTAACGACAGATCTCTCCGCTCCGGTCGAGATGACGAAGTCACGCGGTGGACTGGAAACAAGGGTAGAAGGATTGGTCAAAATGAGTGTGGAAATCAGGGACGAAAGATTCCGGCAGGTCGTCCACGTCGACAGCCCACTGGAGCAGGTCGCAACAGGGTTTATATTCACCGAAGGGGCGATGTGGGACGCGAAGAAAAAGGAGTTGATCTTCAGCGACATGCCGGGCGATATCGTCCGGAAGTGGTCGGCCGACAACGGCGTGACCGTTTTCAGGCAGCCAAGCGGCAAGGCCAACGGGCACTACTTCGATCTGGAAGGTCGGCTGATTTCGTGCGAACACGCGAACAGCCGGATTATCCGTGAAGAACACGATGGCTCGATCACCGTCCTCGCTACTCACTATGAAGGCAAGGAACTGAACAGCCCGAACGACGTCATCGTGAAGTCGGACGGTGCCATCTACTTCTCCGATCCCACATACGGTCGGATGGACGTTTTCGGGCTGTTACGCGAGCAGGACATGGACTTCCAGGGCGTGTACAGAATCGACCCCGAATCGGGCGACCTCAGTCTCCTCGCCTCTGATTTCGTGCAACCGAACGGTCTCACGTTTTCGCTCGATGAGAAGAAATTGTTCATCAACGACACCGGTCACGGTCACGTCCGGGTGTTCGATGTTGCCGGCGACGGCAGTATTTCTGGCGGCGTTGTCTGGGCGGAGCCGAAGGGGTCCGGCGCGGGTGGCTGTGACGGGATGAAGATCGACAGCGAGGGCAATCTGTTCGTCGCCGGTCCGGGCGGAATCTTCGTATACACCCCCGATGCGATGTGCCTGGGCGTTATCCGGGTGCCGGAAGTGACCGCCAATTTCACCTGGGGCGACGACGATCTCAAGACGCTGTATATCACCGCTTCAACTTCGCTCTACCGCATCCGGGTAAAGGTGCCCGGGCGGAAAGTTTCCTGATAAGCCACAGGTTCGCCGTCAGTGGGGGAAAATCCAATGATCACTCTGCACGTTTACCTGACACCGAAGACGGGTCAGGCCGAGGCGCTGCAAACCGCCATTCAAGAAACGTGGATTTCGACGATGTCGGAGCAGCCGGGATTTATCCAGGCAGCAATGCTCACGGCGTTTGAGGATGAGGGCACAGAAGAGATCGAGATCGTGTCGTACTGGGAGTCCGAGCAGTTGCGGCTCGAATGGGTCGCCCGGCCTGTACACGACCAGGTCTTCGAACCGATCATGGAACTGGCCGAATCGATCTCATCGACGGTCAAAACTGTCGGACACACCTGGAACATCTAGTTCAAACACATGCCATACGCAGCCAATCCTGTCGACGGAATTCAGGATTATTTCGAGTCCGACGCACCCGGCATTAACATCACGGAGGGGCCGCGGAGATGAGAACGACTGCGGACACAGTCATCATTGGCGGCGGGGTGATGGGTGCGAGTATCGCCTACCACCTCTCTGAAATGGGGTTTACAAATGTGGTCTTGCTTGAACGCAAGCATCTCGCCGCTGAGGGCACAGGCCATTCCGGCGCACTCGTCCGCCAGCACTATTCCCAGGACCCACTCGTCCAAATGGCGGTACGGTCGGTGCAGATATTCGAAGAATTCGAGGAGCGGACCGGACGGGCTGGCGTGTTCAGGCAGACCGGGTGGATAAAGATCGGATCTGCCGAAATGCGCGCAGAGATGGAACGCCTCATCGAAAGGCACAAGCCGCTTGGCGTCAAGGCGGACCTGCTGAGCATCGACGAATTGGAGATGCTGATTCCAGGAATCAACACAGATGGCATCGGTTCCGCACTCATCGAACATAACGGAGGCTATGCCGATCCAATTGCGACTACTGAAGGATTTGCCGATGTCGCCAGATCACGGGGTATCGAGATCGTGGAAGGTGTTTCAGCGACCGGCATCGAAACGACGGCCAGCCGGATCAGCGCTGTGACCACCAGCGACGGCGCAATATCCACAGAAATCGTTGTGAACGCCGCCGGGCCGTGGTCTCCTGAAGTTGCCCGATGGGTTGGTATCGAACTACCCATCAAGGTGACACGCGAGCAAGATCTGATTCTGGAGACAGATGATGCGGCTTTGCGCCCTGAGTACCCGGTGTCCGACGGACTTGACCGGATATATTGGCGGCGCGATCGCGGTCGGCTCCTTGCCGGCGACGGTCATCCAAAAGAGAACGAGTACGTCGATCCCAACGATTTCAAACCGACACACGATGCAAATTTCGAACTCGAGATGATGGCCCGGCTAAAGCACCGTATCCCGGGATTCGCGGACCATGCAAAAGTGATCGGAGGCTACGCGAGCCTGTATGACGTCACCCCGGACTGGCATCCGATTCTAGGCCGTGTCGACGGGATAGATGGCTACATAAACTGCAATGGATGGAGCGGACACGGATTCAAGCTGGGACCATCTGTCGGTGAGCTGATTGCAGAGGAAATAGTGGACGGCAATACGTCATCTATCGACGTTTCATCGCTCGGCCTCGACCGCTTCGAAAAAGGAGCCCTGCTCTCGGGCTCCTATGCCGGCAACCAGGCCTGAGCCAGGGAACCCCAAATACAGCAGTAACAGCAGGCAGCGGTTCTGGTCTCGGTGAGATACGGTGAGGAAACTGGTCGGCAGACATTTCATCCACAATAATGCCAAAGCAAAAAGTAATCGTTGTCGGGCTCGGTGCGCACGGAAGCTCGACCGCCTACCACCTGGCCAGCCGCGGCATAGAGGTGATGGGGATCGACCAGTATCACCCACCGCACTCGATGGGCTCTTCTCACGGACCGTCCCGCGTCTTCAGAGAGGCCTACAAGGAAGGGCCCGATTACGTCCCATTTCTGCGGCGCGCACGGGAGCTGTGGAACCGGCTGAACACAGATTCCGGAATGCATTCGTTCGAGGTCACGGGGGGTCTGTTCATGGGCCCGCCGACCGGATTCGCCATGACCGAAATGCAAGCCACAAGCAAAATCCACGACGTAGAAGTGGAAATTCTTACGCCCGCAGAGGTCCGGAAGCGATTTCCGGTATTCAGGATTCCTGATGGCTGGGAGGCGATTTATGAAGTGAACTCAAGCACGATATTCCCTGAGGTTGCGGTCGAAGCGCACCTGTCGCTTGCAGCAAAAGCCGGAGCCGACCTGCACTACGACGAGCGGGTCGAAGGCTGGTCGGCTGGCCCATCCGGCGTAACAGTCCGTACGTCCCGAGGCGAATATCGGGCCGATCGCCTGGTCCTGACGGCGGGTGTGTGGATGCCAGAACTGCTGGCCGGCCTGGGCCTGCCACTTACGGTCGAACGGGTCACGCTGTGGATGATCAAACCACGCGCAAATGCTGAGTGGTTCATGCCGGGCAAGTGTCCGAACGCCTCGTGGGAACTTGGCGAAAGGTATCCGTTGTATTTACAGGCCGACTACGGGACCGGCGTCAAGGTCGCGCTCGATCACCACGGCACCCCTACTACCGCTGAGACGGTAAATCGCGAAACCACCGACGAAGACCGGGAGAAGATATTTAAAGAAATCCGCCGGTTCGTGCCCGATCTTGACGGGGAGGTCCTGGACAGCGCAGTGTGCATGTACACGAACACGCCCGACCTGAACTTCGTCGTCGATCATCACCCTGAACATGAAAACGTGATCGTCGCCAGCGTCTGCTCGGGACACGGTTTCAAGTTCGCGCCTGTCATGGGCGAAATACTTGCCGACCTTGCAACCGAAGGATCGTCCCGGTTCGACCTCGACATGTTCAGCGCAAAGCGGTTCGGCTGAACGGCTGCGGTGGCCCTGCGAGGCGTTTCGGTACGGATCCGGCCCACAGCGGACCTCGCCACGCAACGCTCATACCTCGCGCCGTTAACCTGAGGCATCGACTAGGATTGGCAGAGGCCATTTACCGATGAATGCAAAGCCCAGCCAACTCGGAAGGGCCGCACCGCCGATGAAATCCCAAGCTTCCAACAAGAGTGCCCCCGGCGGTAAATCGCCAGATGTCCGTTCGCGACAGTCCGGGCGAACGCACCGCGTCTGGTCGCGCTACTCCGATATTGGCCTCCAGCGCCGTGTGATGGCCTATGCGTTCATCGGAATGGCGGCGCTGGCGGCGATATTTGCGTTCGTTGCGCTCGATGCCGTCGATAAGAGCACCGACGCTATATTGCGCGAGCGCCTGAACCTGGCGAAAACGGTCGCACAGTCGGTCGACCAGACCATCCTTGCCAGTAAATCACTGGTATCGCTCACCGCGAGTGACCTCGGGTCGGCCCGCCCCAACTCTGCAAGGCCGGGAGAGCTGACGGGCCACGAAATCGCCATGCTCGAATCACTCCGGGCATCGCTGGCCGGCGTCAACGCCGGAACGCCTCCTGAAAGCGTGATCCTGTTTGACGCCGACGGCCGGGTAGTTTGGGAAACGCACCTGTTAGCCGAATCAAATAACACAATCCCGTCGCCGGAATTTTTCGACGAGGCAGCATCGCCGTCGGTAAGTGCGAGCGGACAGGGTTACTCCACCTTCAGTGTCGGCACCGATATTTCCGGAAATTCGGAATTGGCTCGTCTTGGCGCAGTTATTCTGCCGTCGCACCGGCTCCTGGCGGTGGCCGGTCAGACCGACACGGCATTCGGGGAGTACCGGTTGGAATTACTGGACTCCAGTGGCCGGGTGATAGCCAATTCATCAGGTGAGAGGCCGAACGACCGAAGCCGTCATATAGATGTGATCGGCGGCCTTGTATTTAATCGGGTGGAAGGCGTGGGCGAACATTCTCCGGTGGCCGGCGATGAAGCCGACGTCGATCATATCGTGGCTTATGCCCCACTATCGAGCGTTCCGTGGGGGATCGTTCTCGAACAGAGGGAGGACGCCGCCCTGGCACTCCCGAATAGTCTCCGGCAGCGCGTGCTGATCATCGCGGCCGCAGGGCTTGCGGCGGGCCTCACCATGGCGTGGATAACGAGCCGGCAGGTCGTTTTGCCGCTTGCACGACTGACCGGGCAGGCAAAAAGGATCGCGGAAGGCGATCTTTCGGGATCGATCGCGCCGGAAGGTCAGGACGAGGTCCGCAGGCTGGCTGTGTCGTTCGAGACGATGCGTGGCCGGTTGGAGGCGTCGCAACGTGAACTCGCTGATTGGAGCACGGAGCTCGAGGAGCGTGTCCGCGAGCGGACGGCTCAGTTGGAGCAACGAGATCGAGAACGGAGCGTGCTGCTGAACAAAGTTATTTCAGCGCAGGAAGACGAGCGGAAGCGCATTGCCCGCGACCTGCACGATCAGATCGGACAGACGCTGACCGGCCTGGTCATGCAGATCGGCGGTGCCGAAGCAACACTGTCCGACGACCAGGCAGCGGTCAAAAAGCAGCTCGCCGACCTGGGGGAATCTGCCAGCGAGGCCGTCGAAGAGGTCCGCCGCATGATGTCCGACCTCAGGCCGAGCGTCCTGGACGACATGGGGCTTGAGAGCGCGGTGAGCTGGTATACCGAGAATCACCTGGAACGAGAGGGAATAAACGTGGTGCTGGACCTGCAGCGATTGAAAACCCCGCTCTCCCCGAACGTGGAAATCAGCGCGTTCAGGGTCTACCAGGAAGCGATCACAAACGTGATCAAGCACTCCAGTGCCTCGAACGTCCGCATCTCCCTCGCCTACGATGAAGACCGGCTGCGCGGGACGATCGAGGACGATGGCATCGGTTTCGAGGTGTCGGCGGTCCAGCCCGGGGCCGATGGCGGCTGGGCGGTCGGCCTGCTCGGCATGACGGAGCGGGCGAATCTGCTGGGCGGGTCGCTCCACATAGATTCGAGCCCTGGCAAGGGGACCACGGTGAACTTTGAGATACCGCTGGAAGGCGCCGCACACAATGAGTGAGAAGTTGGTCCGGGTCCTGATAGTGGACGACCATGACATCGTCCGGGCGGGCATCCGAATGCTGCTTGACGCCCAGCCTGATATGGCGGTGATCGGTGAAGCAAGCGATGGCAAAGAGGCTATCGAGATGGCCGGCTCGATGAAGCCGGATGTTGTGCTGATGGATATTTCGATGCCGGGTACGACTGGCATCGAAGCGACGCGGGCGATCAAAAAGGCCAACTCCCGAATCGAGATAGTTGGACTGACAATGCACGCCGAAGACCGCTATTTCTTCCAGCTGTTGCAGGCCGGGGCGTCGGGCTACGTCGTAAAGGGGGCGGCCCCGCGCGAGTTGCTCGAAGCGGTCCGCGCCGCTTCCCGGGGTGAGGCGTACATCCATCCGAGCCTGCAGCGAAAGCTGATCGGCGATTACGTGTCGCGGACCGAAGGGAGCGATCAGGCGTCCATGCTCGCCGACCTGACGGGACGTGAACTGGAGGTGCTACGCCTCATTGTCGATGGCCTGACCAGTCGCGAGATCGCAGAATCGCTGGTCATCAGCCCGAACACGGTAGAGCGCCACCGGCAGAACATCATGTCGAAGCTGGGGCTCCACAACCGGGCCGAACTGGTCCGATACGCGATAAGCAAGGGACTCGTCGAAGTCGAGTGATCGACACCTTCTTCCACCCTCATCGACCGTGGA
>JADFLG010000135.1 GCA_022564545.1 Chloroflexota bacterium
TCAACAGGCTCTATTCGGCTCACATGCGCGAGTACCACACGCACGAGCGAGTGGTCGCTTACTTCGAGCGCCTCGAACGCGCCGGCATCAACGCTTTCCAAACTTCCTGGAGCGAGCGCGGCGAGACGGATTGGAATCGCTATAAGGATGCCGGCGGCAAACTTCAACTCTTGCTGCTCAGCAAGCCCTGGTTTCACGAACAGCCCGAGCTGCTCGAGCGGGCCGTCAAGGCTTATCACCCGATGGGCGCGGCGCAGCACGGCGGCCGCACGCGCCAACTGTGGTACGAAGGCAAAATGGACGAGTCGGTCGAGTACCTCAAGCGCATACGCGGCTTGGGCCTCATGGTCGGCCTTTCCGTGCACCGGCCCGAGGAGATCGAATACTCAGAAGACAAGGGCTGGGATGTCGACTACTACATGACCGGTCTTTACGAGATGAACCGCCCCAAGAGTGAGCTCGAAAAAATGCTCGGCCAGCAGCCGATTGGTGAAGTCTACTTACCCTCCGATCCTCCCCGCATGCTGAAGACGATCCGGCAGGTGTCGAAGCCCTGTCTTGCCTATAAAGCCCTGGCTGCGGGCCGGCTGACGAGTTCCCCGGAGCAGATCCGGGAGCGCGCCGTGGAGGCAGCGCCGCAGGTAATCAGTTCTCTTCTTGCGAGACGCGGTTAGCGGGCCGGCGTAGATCCCAGATATCAACGGGTAACTGGAATCTGGCCGTCGGACACCCCCTAATTGCAGCGATGATTGAATGCTGGTATCCGCTGCCCGAACTGCTCCCAGCACTACTCCTGGTGCAGTGTCACCGACCTCATGGGCGGGGCGAACTGGTGGGGTTCCAGGTGGATGGCCTCTTTCTGGTAGACCTGGACCCGGTATGAGCCGGTGTCGGTAATGAAGAGGTGCCCGGCGGCGTCGACGGCTATCGACCTCGGCTGGCGCAGGAACTTTTGCGGCTCCAGGACGGCCATGTCCCTTATGCGGTTCGGGCTGGCGTTGGTCATCATGTATTCGCGACCGATCTTCGACAGCGTCGCAGCGCCAAGAAACTTCTCGACGTACCGGGCTTCCTGGTTGAAGAGCTGGACGCGGTTGTTGCCGCGGTCGCAAACGTAAATGTCCCCGTCGAGATCGACTGCCACGTCGGTCGGTCGGTTGAACTCGCCGTCGGCGCTGCCTGAGGTGCCGAACTTCATGACAAACTCGCCGTCCGCGCTGAATTTCTGTATGCGGTCGTTACGCCAGTCTGCAACGTAAACGTCTCCCAGTTCATCGACCGTGATGCCCCAGGGCATATCGAACTGGGCATCGCCGTCGCCAAAACTACCCCAGCCGAGAATAAACTGCCCGTCCTTCGCGAACTTCTGAACGCGATGGTTCATCGAGTCGACGATGTAGATGTTCTCATCGGCGTCGAAGGCCATCCCGGCCGGACGGTTGAACTGGCCCTCACCGGAGCCAGGCTCGCCGAAACAGGCCAGGAACTCACCATCGCTATCGAACGAAGAGATCCTGTCGAGCGCCTCGTCCGAGATGTAGACGTTCTCTTCGGAGTCGGCGATTATGGAGACAGGCCACTGGAGCTTGCCCTCCTCGTCGCCAACCTCGCCGAAGGTCCCACCGTCCTCATCGTCGAACGAATACTTCCGGACCAGCGCCGCTCCCTCCTGGCGGCACAGGATGAACATCCGCCCCGTTCCTTCTGGGCCAAGTGCGATGCCGACCGGAAAGTTGGTCAGCCGGCGCATCCCCAGCGTCTTGAGGTACGGGAATCCCGCTCGTAGCAATCCGTACGGTCTGGCCATCAGAATTTCTCCAGCTGTGAATACAACGCCTTTAGCCCTGGGCGATCTTGAACGGCTGCAACTGCTCATACTTGCCGTGGACGATGTCGACCGAATCGACGCTCATCCACTGCTCAAGGAGCGTTGCGTACACGCCGCGGAAATCGAACGTGTGTGCCAGGTCTTCGCCATTCGCGAACGTCTTCGGGTCGAGCGAGGGGTAGTCGGCATACAGGCCGCCGTCGACCCGCTCGCCAATGATGAACGCGCCTCCGCCCGAGCCGTGGTCGGTACCGCTGCCGTTGTCCTGGACCCTGCGGCCGAACTCGGTGAACGCGTAGATAACGACCTCCTCGGCGGCATCGTGCTCGCGCAGGTCGGCCATGAAGTCTCTTAACGCGCCCGACAGTTCATCCAGGAGTTTTTCGTGGGCTGGCATTTCGACGGCGTGATGATCGTAGCCGGCATGCTGCACATAGAAGATGCGGGTGCCGAGGCCGGCAATGTGGGTCCGCGCGACGTCGCGCAGGCTCTTTGCGATCGGGTTGTCGGCGTACTCGACCGTCGACTCGTACTTGCCCGGCACAGTCTGCAGCCGGTCGATGCCCGCAAGCACATCGTCGCCGGTCTGCTGGAGGTAGCTCATCGTTGCGCCACTGCCAATGGCGGGTGTGTAAAAGCGCTTGAAGATATCGAGTTCCTCGGCGCGTTGCTCCTTTACCTCAATCGACGTCATGAGGCCATAGCTGTCGATGTCGCTGACTGATGTCACTCGTACGCCCGGAGCGGCCATTGCGCGCGGCAGGCCGCGGCCGAAGCTGACGCCGGTGAGAACGTTCTTGCCGTCGGGGTCGAGCTGGGTGATCGCCTTTGCCAGCCAGCCCTCGGTCGATATTTTCAGCGGCTCGGCTGTGTGCATGATGTCCATCGCCCTGAAGTGCGACCTGTTGGAATTCTCGTAGCCGATGCCCTGGATGATCGCGACGTCGCCGTTGTCGTACATCTCCTTCAACGGTGCCGCCGAGGGGTGGAAGCCCAGCTGATCGTTGATGCTCAAAACGCGGTCTTCGGCGATATTTACCGTCTTCCGGGAGTCGTAGTAAACCCCGGACGTGTACGGGACCAGCGTGTTCATGAAGTCGTTGCCGCCGGTCATTTGAAGGACGACCAGGACCGGGGCTTTGCCTTTTCCGTTTTTGGTTACGTCGGTGGTCAAGTGTGGTGTCTCCTTAAATCGAGGCTAAGATCGAGCCGGTGGCTAGGCGAACTGGTATTCGGGCGTTGCGACTGTGAGGCGGAGCATTCGGACGACTCGCGACCGATCATCGTCGCCCTCGGAATCCGTGGCGAACTTGACGAGTGCTGCACGAGTCGGTTCCTCGACCTCTATCGGTCCGATCGCGTTGAGTATGCTATCGACGAACGATTCGGGCGACGAGAGCGAATCGCCTTCGAGCAGCCGGTCGACGATCCGCTGGATGCCGGGTGATGAACCGTCGCCGATCTCGCCGACCGCGAAGTTGACGCGCTCGGTGAGGTTGCCGCCGTCGATCCATTCTTTGCCGGTGTGCCAGCCCTCGACCGTCGGCGGGTCGAGCAGTTTCTGGCCCATGACCACGGTCGTTGACTCGGCGTATTTCGCGAGGCCGGGCCGGAAGTTGTCGTGGTTGCCGACCATCTTCAGCACGCCGACGACCAGCTCTGTCGGGCTCTTTACCTTCTTGAAGCGGGCGTCTTTGAACGAATCGGAGTTGAACATGACCCGCAGCACGGCCCTGATCTCGCCACCCGAGTCGAGGAACGCCTTCGACATGGCGTCGACCAGTTCGGGGTCCTGTGGTGGCAGGTCATTCCAGGTCGGCACCTGTGGCTCATCGGCGACGAAGAAGTTGTAGAGGTGGCGTGATATGAACCTTGCGCAGGACGGCTGCTCGACAATGATGTCGATAATGTCGCCTCCGTCCAGGTTGCCTGTTTTACCGAGGAACGTCTTCTCGCCATTGTCATGGTCTTCGGGGTCGAAGCGGAATTCAGTCGGGTAGTAGCCGTGCGGGTATAGCGGCGTCGGCTGCGTGAAAGTCCAGCCGGTGAATGCCCTCGCCGCGTTTTTAATATCGATTTCTGTGTAGTTGCCGACGCCAAGCGAAAAGAGCTCGAGCAGTTCCCGGCCGTAATTCTCGTTCGGCTCACCGTTGTGGTTCTCGTTATTGTCCAGCCAGAAGATCATGGCCGGGTCGTGGGAGAGGTCGAGCAGGATCGTGCGCATATCCGACAGGCCGTTGCGCCGGAACATCTCGATCTGGCTTGAGGCGGCAAGGGCGTGCTCATTCTTGGCAAGGCCGGTGGCGAAGACGTGGTGCCAGAAGAGGGCCATCTTCTCCTGTAGCTGGCATTCGGAATTGATCATCCGGAACAGCCACGTGGCCGTGTAGGCGTGCGGTGCCTCGCCGCCCATGTACCGGGCGATCTCGTCGTCCGGGACGCCTGCCTCGGGAGTGGGGTTCAGCAGGAACTCGACGGTGTCTTCGTAATCCCGCGCCGCGAGCCGGTCGAGCTGCTCCCTGGTAGCTCCAAAACCGGCTCGTCGATAGAGGTGCGCGAGCAGCGCCAGATCAGTTCTCGCCTCGACAGCACTAGTGCTCATTAACCGTGACCTCCCTGGTCCGTCGGCTGGCCGACGCCGATTCCTGTGTTGTAGCGCAGTTTAGGACTGACTGGCGATTAGAGCAATGTGCGTGGGACAGGACCGCAACGTTGTCACGCGGAACTTGACCGGTTCAGTTGACAAGATGTGAATTTTTGCTGTGGGAAATCGTTTGGTTCTCCACCAGCGGCAGTTTGCACAGGGTCTGCCCGATTCCGCGAGCGTTCTGCTAAAGTTGCGGGCCTCGCAGGGAGTGGGAAATTTAACATGAGCGATACCGACCTGGAACTGATGGCCCACCTGATGCGCCGAGCCGGATTCGGCGCGTCGCGCGACGAGCTTGAGCGCCGTGTCGCCGTGGGCTATGAAGAGACCGTCGAGGAGCTCCTCCATCCTGAGCGCCAGGAACCTGTCGACTACTACGAGTTCCTTCGTTATTACCCAAACTGGTGGAAGCCCGGAACCATGGGCGGCCTCGGGCATGCCGGCTGGGTCTGGCGGATGATCAATACCCGGGCGCCGTTGCAGGAGAAGCTCTGCCTCTTCTATCACCAACTCTTTGCCACCGGCGTCTCGAAAGTCGACCACTACGACGAGATCGTCGACATGATCGACATGTTCCGCGAGAAGGGCCTTGGTCACTACAAGGACATCCTGATGGACGTGGCGCGCAGCCCGGCCATGATCTACTGGCTCGACAACCACGAGAACCATGCCACGTCGGTCAACGAGAACTGGGGTCGAGAGCTACTCGAGCTCTTCACGATGGGAATCGGCAACTACACCGAGACGGATGTCCGGGAGTGTTCCAGGGCGTTCACCGGCTGGACTCTCACCCACAAGTTGCCGCGATTTCACATGGGTCGCTGGGACTGGGAGTTCGAGTACAGGCCCGAAGACCATGACGGCGGCGAAAAGGTGTTTCTCGGGCAAACCGGCAACTTCGACGGCGAGGAAATCGTTGACATCATCCTCGCTCAGCCAGCAACTGCCGCGTTCATTGCGCGCCACCTGTACAGCTTCTTCGTTGCGGACGAAGCCCAGGTGCCTGCGTGGTCGGTGACACCTCCAAACAACCCGGAGGCCGTCCAGGCTATTGCCGATGTCCTGATCGAAAGCGATTACCACATCGAAACGGCGTTGCGGTTCATTCTGTACTCGAACTTCTTCAAGGAGGCACGATTCGCGAAAGTGAAGAACCCCACTGAAGTGGTAATCGGAACTTTGAGGCTTGTGGGGAATACCGGGCGTCCATCGCCAGAAATGATGGGCTGGGCCATTGACATCACCAATATGGGGCAGGACCTGCTCAACCCGCCGAGTGTCGAGGGCTGGCATTCCGGGATCGAGTGGATCAACAGCGGCACACTCATGAAGCGGACTAACTTCACCGCCGAGTTGATCAGCGACCAATCCCGTCCGGGTGTGGTCAGCATCATGGACCGCGTGAAAATGGCGGGTGACTCGCCAGAAGCGGTTGTTGACGCGTGCCTCGATGTCATGGGCCCGCTGGAGATTGCTGCTGAGGCCCGGCAAGAATTGATTGAGCACGCTGAATCGCTCGGTCCAATCGATTGGGAAAACGACTCGCCAGAAGAAGGCGGTGCGGCCAGGGTATCCGAGATTATTCAGTTGATCGTATCGCTCAGGGAATACCAGTTCGCATAGCATTCCACAGACCGCCTCGGCGCCATCGAGACCGGGGCCAGAAAGACCCGGGCAAGAAAGACCCGAAGGGATCCACCCATCACTACCGAGAAAAAAGAACCCGTAATCGTCGTTCTCCAACTGACGGGGGGCAACGACTACCTGAATACGGTGGTCCCACATGCCGATCCCCTCTATCGCGATTATCGCCCGGTCGTGAATGTGGCCGAAGACGATGTCTTGCGGTTGGACGATCAGGTTGGATTTCACCCCTCGATGGCCCCGATCCAGAAGATGTACCAGGATGGCAACGTGGCGATCCTTCACGGCGTGGGATATGAGAACTCGCCCCGTTCGCATTTCCGCTCGATGGACATCTGGCACACCTGCGAGCCGGACACCCTGGGCACCGAGGGATGGCTGGCGCGGGTGGTCCGGGATATCGACCCGAATAAGGACAATGTCGTTACAGCTGTCAGCATGGGCCCGTCGCTGTTCCGGGCGCTGGTGGGCCCGGGTGTTCCCGTCGCAACCGTTGAGAACATCAACAGCTACGGCATGCTGACGGGACTGACCCCCGAGGAGAAGCTCTCGAGGGTGCTCAGCCGATATCGCCGGATGTATTCGCCCGCGATCGGAACGGGGCCGGTGATGGACTATCTGGGCCAGACGGGCCTCGATGCGTTGAAGGGTGCGGACATTCTTAGCGCGGCGCCCGCGAACTACTCGTCGGACATCGAATATGCGGACACCAGCGTTGGGAACAAGCTGAAGGGCATTGCGCAGGTCCACCTGGCCGGCCTCGGCTCGAGGGTCTTCTACCTGGACCACAGCGGTTTCGATACACATGCCGACCAGGTCAGCACTCACGCGCGTCTCTGGACTGAGGTATCGACGGCAATTCGTGATTTCTTCGATGACCTCGAGGCCCACGACGCGGCGGACAACGTGGTCATGTTCCTGTTCTCGGAATTCGGGCGCCGGGTCTACGACAACGGAGGTGGCACCGATCATGGCGCCGGCGGCGTATGTCTTGTCATCGGCGAGAGTGTCAGGGGCGGCCAGTACGGTGAGTATCCATCTACCAGGCCCGCCGACCTCGATCAAGGAGACCTCGTGCCTGCGACCGATTTCCGGAGCGTCTACACCACCCTCGTTGAGGACTGGATGAGGCTCGACCCTGTATCGGTCGTCGGCGGTAATTTCGAGAAACCCGAGTTCATCTTGAAGTAGCCGTTGGGGATCAGTTAAGTGCCAGTCGGAATTCGAGCGTAGATGTCACCTTCACTTACAACCGCAGCCGCGGGCCGGGTATACGACTACAACCGTGTGGTCGGGGGCCGACAGAAGATGAACGTCATCGTTGCCACGGCGTTCGGCGAGGGCGATG
>JADFLG010000027.1 GCA_022564545.1 Chloroflexota bacterium
AAGAGTACGGCACGTTCCAGAAATACCTCAGGTCGCACGACAGTTTCTGGGACCTCGTGGGAGATCTGAGGAAACAGTTCAAGTTCCTGGGCGATATGGGCGCCTATGTCTGGCTCTACATCATCGGCGAAGACGTGCCGCCGCACGAACAGTTCGAAGCCGAACGCCCGCAGAAGAAACGGAAGTAGTACGAGAAGAGATAACACGCGATCTGCCGGCAAGAGACCACCTTGAAATTGTTGACGGCTGGAGAGTTCAAGTAGTTGAGCGCGCCTGGTCAATTCCTTCTCCCTGGGGAGAAGGTTAGGTTGAGGGGGAATGCAAGGGTGATATCGAAGTCAAAACTGACCCAATTCGCAAAAAAATCTCCGACGAAACCAAACTGATGCTGAACTTGAGCTCTGGTGGGCACTGAGATCACGCCAGGTCGAGGGAGCAAAGTTCAGACGTCAGTTCCCGATCGGCTCGTACATCGTCGATTTCGTGTGTTTCAGATCCCTGCTGGTTGTTGAGGTAGACGGCAGTCAGCACTCGTTGAAAGAGCATCAAGATGCGATTCGCACCGAGTTCCTTGTGAGTAAAGGTTTTACAGTTCTCAGGTTCACCAACCTGGAAGTGCTAAACAATCTGGAAGGAGTAGTGTTGGCAATAATTGAACGGCTCGTCGCATCAGGCCAACATTCCCCCTCACCCAAACCCTCTCTCTGAGGGAGAGGGCTTTAACGAGTGGTCGATTTAGCTAAGTCACCCAGTTTCTTTTCCCTGAGGGAGAAGGAGTTGGTATGAGAGACGCGTTCTTGAACCCAATTCTCTCTGGTAGAGTGGCGGATTCAGCGTATGTGCGTTCCCGGGCTGGCCAGAACGGGGAGGGCGTGCGTTGATTTTGAGCGAGTAACTAATCTTATTTTGGGCTTTGGCGGGTCTTACTGTGACTACTGAACTTCGTAAAAACTCCGACGGCCTTGAATTCAAGCAACTCGGCAAGCGATTCCGAAAAGTCGACGGTGCCGAGAAGGTGACCGGCCAGGCTGTTTTCGGTGCCGATTTCACCGCACAGGGGTCCCTGTTCGCAAAAATAGTGCGAAGCCCGTATGCGCACGCTCGCATCGTGTCCATCGACACCTCAGCGGCTGAGGCCATGCCCGGTGTGGAGGCAGTATGCACGGCCGCCGACTTCCCGTCGGATGTTTCAGGCGACGTCGATACGGGCGAGGTCGAGATCGGCATCCAGTACCTGGCCAACCTGATAATGGGACGCCGCAAGGTGCTGTTCGAAGGACACCCGGTGGCCGCTGTCGCGGCCACCGACATTCATATTGCCGAAGAGGCCGCCCGGCTCGTAAAGGTCGAGTACGAAGTCCTTCCCGCGGTCACCGACCCGATCGAAGCGATGTCGCCCGACGCCCCGCTGCTCCACGAGGGCCTGATCGCAACATCGCTTTCGGGTTCGGACGTTGTGCCGAGCAACATTGCCGCTCACATGGAAGGCGGGAAGGGTGATGTCGAGAAGGGCTTTGCCGAATCCGATGCGGTTGTCGAATTCACCTACCGGACCGCACTCGTGCACCAGGGATACATCGAGCCCGAGGCTGAGACGGTGCACTGGCACGCAGATGGCAGGATCGAAATCTGGGCCAACTCGCAGGGTATGTTCCCGCTCCGGCAGAACATGTCGAACCTGCTCAAGGTCGATGTCAGCAATATCAAGGTCACGGCCCTGGAAGTGGGTGGCGCCTTCGGGGCGAAAAACACCCCGCGGATAACGCCGATCGCCGCGATTCTGTCCCGCAAGTCGGGCAAGCCGGTGAAGATCGTCCTGAACCGGGAAGAGGTGTTGAAGGCGACCGGCCCGGCATCCGGAGCGGTCGTGACTGTGAAAATGGGCGCGACAAAGGACGGCACGCTTAAAGCGGCACAGGCACGATTGGTGTTTGGCGCTGGCGGGTTCCCGGGATCACCAGTCCTGAGAGGCATGCAGACGATATTTGCGTGCTATCAGCCGGAACACACAAAGGTCGACGCCTACGACGTGGTGACCAACGCACCGCGGGTTGCGGCATACCGGGCGCCGGGCGCAACCGTCGCTACTTTCTGTGGCGAATCCACTATGGATGAGCTTGCACGGGCGATCGGGATGGACGCGATGGACTTCCGGATCAAGAACGCGTCTAAGACCGGTGATCGCGGTGTCGACGACGAGGAGTTCACGCGCATCGGCATCGTTGAGATGCTTGAGGCAGTAAAGGCTTCCGACGCCTACACCAGGCCAATTAAAAAGGGCGAAAACGGCTGGCCTGTCGGTCGAGGCGTCGGTATTGGCTGGTGGCCCTGCGGTGTGGGGGTTTCGAGCGCTCGGATCATGGTCAACGAAGACGGCGGCGTCGATGTTGCGATTGGCGTGGTCGACCTGCACGGTATCCGCACCGGGACCGCGCAGGTGGCTGCCGAAACACTGGGGATTGAGGCGGACGAGATAAATGTCCATACCGTCGACACGGACAGCATTCCCCCGGCAGGTAACGCGGCCGGTTCGCGGATCACAAGGTCGCTCAGCCAGGCGGTGTATACAGCCGGAAGTTCCATCATCCAGCAGATGAAGGTCAAGATGGCGGCCAGGTTCGGGGTCGATGCCGAGTATGTCGAGTATGAGGATGGCAATTTTTACGCCCGGGACAACCAGGATTCGAAAGTTTCGTTCAAGGACGCTGGCGCGGCGGTGACGCAGAACGGTTCAAACATTGTGGCTACGGCTTCGAACGACCCCGGCATGCGACCGGCTAACGGCTACGCGATGTCAGTCGCGGATGTTGAGATAGATCCCGACACCGGAAAGGTCCAGTTGACGAGCTTTACGATGTTTCAGGACGTCGGAAGGTGCGTCAACCCGACACAGGTCGAGAACCAGATGCAGGGCGGGGCTGTGCAGGGAATCGGGTGGGCGCTTTCAGAAGAGTATGTCTTCGATGACCAGGGACTGATGCGCAACGCCTCGTTCCTCGACTACCGGATGCCCACGGCGCTCGACCTGCCAATGATCGACTGCGTGATTCTCGAAACACCTGCTGACGACGGCGCGTTCGGCATCAGGGGCGTGGGCGAACCCCCGATCATCCCGCCGCCCGCGGCGATCGGGAACGCCATTAAAGATGCTGCCGGAGTGCGGATGGACCGCCTGCCGATGAGCCCGGAACGAGTATTCGCAGCGATGAAAGAACGCTCGTAGGCCGGATCGCCAGGGCGATACGCTGGGAAGCACGATCATTGGAATTGGGACCACAGGTTTCTGGTAATCGCGTGCCCAAAAACACTGTTTGTCCAAGCGACGTAAACTATACTGTTTAGAACATATGTTCTAAACAGTATAGTGGCAGCAGAGGAGTAATTAATCTGAGCGATGTCTTTACAGGGGTGTATCGTCCAGCAGACGTTGCGCGATATATTCGCGCGGACCTGTCTGATGCAATTACGGCAAAGACGACTTCCAAGCGCCTAACGCGATGGATTCGCAACGGATACTTCGATCCGGATCTGGCAGGGAAATCTGGGCGCGATATGACGCTTTCTTTCGAAGACCTGATTTCGATGAGGGTGATAGCGACCCTACGATCGGCAGGAGTTACTTTTCCGAAAATCCGTGTAGCAGAAGGATGGTTAAGGCAGCAAACAAGATACCCACGACCGTTCGCGGTCGAGCAAATCTGGACCGAAAGCAGCGATGTATTCGCGGAAATGCACGAGAGGCTGATTGCGGCATCACGATACGGGCAACTTGCGATGGAAATGTTGCGCGAAGAACTGATTCCGGTACACGGTCTGACGTTCAATTCAAGACGGATAGCAAGTCTATGGAGCCCTCGTGAAGGAATACTGCTCGATCCAGAGATTCAATTTGGGCAATCCTGTATTTCGGGCACGGGAATACCGACAAATGCAATTGCAAGCATGAATCGGGCGGGCGATTCAATAGAGACTATTGCCGATATGTACGCGATAAGCGGTACGGAAGTCGAGTCGGCAATTTCTTGGGAGTTTTCCCTCGCTGCGTGATCCCACCATCTTTTTGCTCGATGAATCTTTGGTTCCCAGTGTTGCCAGAGCACTGAGTCTGGTTGGATACTCCGTTCGCACGGTTGATGATGTACTTGGTCGGCGAGGAGTCAAAGACCCGGAGATCATCAACTGGTGCGGAGAAAACGAAGCTGTTTGGATACATGCGGATGACAACGCGCGTCGCGAGCACGCCAGGCTAATAAATTCTGCAGGGATTTCAACAGTTTGGGTGCCGCGCCCAAAAAAAGGTCTCAGCGCAAAGCAGCAGTTGAGTCGACTCGCCTATAAGATGCAGGCGATCGAATCCAGGGTGGCCGGGTCCAAGCGGCCTGTCCATCTAAAGTTGTCGGCCAGCGGAACCGTTGATGAGCCGAGGGTTTCGTTGACGGATGTTTCAGCTGACCAGATTGGACGAGGATAAAGGCAGATCGTAATTTTCCACTACGCCCATGGTGAGGTCAAGAACTTTGTCTGAATCGAGGGCCGAATCATTTTCGGGTGAGTGGCAGGGTCCGGGGTTAACGCCCCGGCAGGTGCGAGTGACCCTGATCGGTATCGCGTTTGCGTTGTTCCTTGCCTCGCTTGACCAGACGATTGTCGCGACCGCAATCCCACGGATCGTCGCCGATCTTGACGGATTTGACCGGTTCACCTGGATTTCGACGTCCTACATAGTTGCTTCGACATCGGTTGTGCTCATCACGGGCGCAGTATCAGATGTTTACGGTCGCAAATGGTTGTTCGTCGGTGGAATTGCGATATTTCTCGTCGGATCCGCGCTAGCGGCCATTTCGCCGACGATGAACGCGCTCATCGCGTTCCGAGCGGTCCAGGGCCTTGGTGGCGGGATGATCATGGCCCTGACGTTCGTGACGATCGCCGACTTGTACTCTCCGGCCGAGCGTGGCAAGTACATGGGATTAATTGCAGCGATATTCGGCGTATCGTCTGTGCTGGGTCCGACACTGGGTGGCTTCATTACCGACCAGCTTTCCTGGCAATGGGTTTTCATCGTCAATATTCCACTTGGCATACCCATAATCGTCCTGTTCGTTCGCATGTTCCCTGACGC
Organism: Chloroflexota bacterium; assembly: GCA_022564545.1. Taxonomy (GTDB): domain Bacteria; phylum Chloroflexota; class Dehalococcoidia; order Lucifugimonadales; family Lucifugimonadaceae; genus Lucifugimonas. Next base: position 5,123 of record JADFLG010000027.1, read on the forward strand.
AAAGCGAACAGGTCCGGTTCGCAAGATCGATTGGGTCGGTGCGGCGCTGATCGTCCTCGCGATCGTCCCGGTCTTACTTGGACTATCGTGGGGTGGCAACCAGTTCGAATGGTCGTCGCCGCAGGTCATAAGTGCCCTGGTGATCGGCAGCGTGATGGCGATCGTATTCGTCCTGTATGAATCGAGAATTCCCAATCCGATTCTGCCCCTTGCGGTGTTCCGCAACCGGATCGTCGGAATCGGGTTGTTAGTCTCGTTCCTGACGGGCCTTGCGATGTTCGGCGCGATTTTCTTCGTGCCGTTGTTCTTCCAGGGTGTGCTTGGCGCATCGCCGACGGCCAGCGGCAGTTTCCTTACCCCGATGATGCTGGGGATCGTGTTTGGTGCGGCAAGCAGCGGGCAGATACTTTCTCGCACCGGAGGTCACTACCGCATACAGGGCGTGCTCGGCCTGTCGGTCATGACGGTGGGGTTGTTCGGGCTGAGCCGGGTGTCTGGCGATACCACTCACGGATACGCGCTGACGTCTGCAGTGATCATGGGCTTCGGTCTCGGAACTTCGTTCCCGATTTATACGACCGCCATCCAGAATTCAGTTCCGCAACAGTTTCTGGGGGTTGCTACTTCCGCCTCGCAGTTCTTCAGGTCTGTGGGCGGGTCGATAGGGCTGGCACTCTTTGGCTCGTACCTGGTCCGCCAGTTCAAGAGCGAGATGCAGGCGAACCTGCCAGATGAAGCGTTCGACGCCGTGCCACCCCTGTTGCTCGAACGCATTACCGAAAATCCGAATGCGCTGCTGAGACCGGAGGCGTCTGAGAGTCTGATGAGCGCTTTTGCCGCATCAGGGGAATCAGGAACCGAGTTGGGACTGAAAGTGCTCGATTCCATTCGAGATTCGCTGGCTAATGCGATAGGCGACATTTTCTTTCTCGCGTTCATATTCGTGCTCATCTCGGTGGTTGCCGCGGCGTTTATTCGCGAGATTCCGCTGAAAGGTCGCAGTGGCGTGCCCGGCAAGCCGGCACCAGAACCAGGCCCGGCTTCAACTCCGGCGGACGATTAGCTTTTGGTTTAAGAGCGCCGCGTTCTGGCCGCATCGGTTCGCGGCGGAAGTGCATCAGAGATTGCGTTGAAGGGTCGGCGCGGGAACCGCCGGCATCTGAACTCTTGTGCCATCTCGATTGTGAATTCTGAAGCGGTTGTGTTCCAGTTGAAAAGCCGCCGGATAAATGCGCCGTTTTTCGTCCGCGCGCCGTTGGTTCGCCCCGCTGTTTCCCAGCGCGGCGCGCCGGCCGCGACATTGCCAATAGATCGTTAGCTCCACCATATACGGCGATTTAGCCGGTAAACACCACACCTGATGGTGTAGCTGGGTGTTAGCCCCTATATATTCGAATCTTCGTCACCTGTAGGATTTACCCGGTTTCGCCGGCAAGTGAGCGGAACGCCGGTCGGGACATGTCGCCATGAACGTAGATCAATCTAAAAAAGCCGAAGAGCTAATCGCCGCGCTGGGCATTCTTGCGCGAGCGCAGGAGTTCGAGGGGCGCGCGCAGGGATCCCGGGCTAATGACGACGAACAATCGGGGCTGACGGCGAGTGTGCAAGAAGCTGAACACGCTTTTCGGGCGGTCTACCAGCCTGTTCAATAGCCTTGCCCGGTGTTAGCGAGACCGGCGAATTGTGACTCCCACCGCGGTCGCATTTCTGATAGCTCCGGGCTTGCGCAGCGTTACTTCCACCGATTGGACCCGCTCGTTTGTCATGCATATTTCTGCAAGCCGCGCCGCCAGCGCCTCGACCAGTTTGTAGCTCGATGAATTCACTTCCTCAGCGACAGCTTTAGCCACTACTCGATAGTCGACAGTGTCTCTGATCGAGTCAGACCTGCCGGCTGCCGAAAGATCGACGTCCATCGTAATGTCGATCGTGATCCGTTGTTTCGTCAGCCGTTCCCACGGGTTGACGCCGATCAGGCAGTCGAGTTCGAGCTGCTCGATCCGGATGGTGTCGATTTTTTTTGGGATAGTCATTCGTGGAACTGGTACCGGTGCTGAAAGAGGGAGGCCGCTCGGTGGGCGGTACAAATTCGGAGGCTTCTACTCCGCGCTCGGCAGCATTCCCCCTCAACCTAACCTTCTCCCCCGGGGAGAAGGAATCAAACACAAAATGTCGCCTGCATAGTATGTCGGGATGGCTTGCTCAGTAAATGTGCATACCGCCATCGACGTTGATGGTTTCGCCGGTGATGAAGTCGTTGTGAACCAGCATCAGAACCGCGTTTGCGACTTCGTTAAGTGTTCCCATGCGATCGGCGGGGCCAAGGTCGATCTTGATCTCTTCTCGCGGGCGGTCCAGAGCGATATTGGCGGGCGGCAGAATTGCGCCGAGTGCGACCTCGTTGACCTGGATATGGGGTGCCAGCGCGAGCGCAAGCGTGCGCGTCAGTCCTGAGAGTGCTGATTTCGTAACGCCGTAAGCAAAGCGACCAGGACGGGCGGTGCGCCAGTCGTTGAGGCTGATTATCTTGCCAGGCGCGCTCTGGGCGGGCGTGCCCTGGCCGGCCGCGTCAGGGGACAGTTGCGCCCGCATCGATTGGGCCAGCAGGAACGGTGCGCGCACGTTGATCGCAAAGTGACGGTCCCAGTCGTCGACAGAAACATCTTTCAGCCCGGTCTGCTCGAAGACCGCAGCGTTGTTCACCAGGATTTCTATCGGACCGAGCTGCTCGGCGACCGACGAGGCCAGCGATTCGACCTGTTCAGGGTCTTCGAGGTCGGCCTGGATGATTACGGCTTCGCCGCCGGGTGCCAGCGAATTAATTAGCGAAGCAGTCTCTTGCGCATCCTTTTCCGACTGGCTGTAGTGAACGGCAACCCGGCAGCCTGCATCGCCAAGGGCCAGCGCCAGGGCGCGGCCCACTCTTCTGCCCGCGCCGGTGACAAGCGCTACTTTTCCGTTTGAATCCATCTAAGAAGCCAACATGTTGACCTGGATTTACCGAAGGTGGCTCATGAACTCATCGCGGGTCAGCGAGTTCTTTTTGAACAGGCCGCGTACCGCACTGGTCGTCATTACTGTATTCGGCTTATGGACACCTCTCATTGCCGTGCAAAGGTGCTTTGCCTCGATAACCACACCAACACCGATTGGATCGATCAACTTGTCCATGATGACGGCGATCTGTTGCGTCATGCGCTCTTGCACCTGCAGCCGCCGGGCATACATTTCGACAAGTCGTGGGATCTTCGATAGTCCTACGACTTTGTGTCTGGGCAGATATCCGACATGCACCTTGCCGTAAAAAGGCAGGAGGTGGTGTTCGCAAAGGGAATAGAAATCGATGTTTTTTACTACGACCATCTCGTCGTATTCGACATCGAACATTGCGCCGTTCAGCAAAGCATCCGGGTCGGTCGTATAACCGGAAAGCAGTTCATCGTACATATTTGCGACGCGTTTTGGAGTATCGGTCGTGCCCTGTGCGTCAACGCCATTTCCAACCGCGGAAAGCATTATGGAAATCCCGTCGGCAATTTTTTGTTTGCAGGATGCGTCGAGAAGCAACCCGTCCTCAAAATCGAACTCGGTGGTTGCACTCTCGGCAGGAGACTCGGTAATGGTCATTTCGGAATATCTCTAGTTTGTGATTCGTGATTTCAAACACGAATTAGATGCCCAACGATTGCCCTGCGTTGCGCGGCAATTCTATCAACGGGCCGGCAAGTGGGCCGAGGTCCAAACAAGCTAAGACCGGCCGCCAGAAATAGCGGTTATGAAGTGAACTTCGACATCGTTTTCCAGCTTTTGCAGCAGGCCGCGCCGAGTTGCGGTATGACCGACCACAGCTGCCAGCCCCGGCTTGATGGCACCGTCCACAACCAGGTGGCGCTTCATGCCAGGGTAGGCGGCTTCGAGATTGTCGATCAACTCGCCGAGTGTATCGGCGGGCATGTCTACCTCTTCTGCGCCGTTTGCATACTTACGCAATGCATAGGGGACAAAGACCCTTGCCATCATTTTGCCCCTGCTAAAGCCAGAGCCGAAGCCATAAGTTGATCAGTCGCCGTTCGTTGCCTCAAGGATACGGCCAGGTTTTACCGGCAGTTCGTAGTAACGTTTACCCGTCGCCCCGTGTATGGCCTGTACGACCGCCGAGAGCGGTGGGCAGATCGGCACTTCGCCGACGCCGCGCACTCCGTAAGGGTGCAGGGGGTTGGGCACTTCGATCATGATCGTGTCGATCATCGGCATGTCCAGAGAAGTTGGCATGCGATAGTCGAGGAACGACCTGTTGGCCATTGCGCCGTCGTCGGTGATGAAGTACTCCTCGTTGAGCGCCCAGCCAATGCCCTGCACAACGCCGCCCTGGATCTGTCCCTCCGCGTACTGCGGGTGAACGGCCTTGCCGACATCCTGGACCGCGGTGTATCGAATGACATCGGTCTTCCCGGTGGCGAGATCGACTTCGAGGTCGCAAATGTGGGCCGCGTAAGCGGCTCCGGCAGACGACGGGTTGACTGAAGCGGTAGACGTAACCGGGCCGCCGGTGGGATCGAGCTTGCCTGCCAACTCCTGGATTCCAATCGACTGACCGTCTGACGAGAACACTCCGTCGGCAAAGTCGATCTTGCCTGACTCGGTCTCCCACAGGTTGGCGAGTCGGTCTTTGAGTTCATCCACCAGCAGGTGAGCGGCGGTGTAGGCCGCGAGGCCGGTCGCATAGGTCGTCCGCGAACCACCTGTCACGCCGGTGAACCCGATCGAGTCGGTGTCCGGGATGCTGGGGCGGATGTCCTCGGCCGGGATGCCGAGAACTTCAGCGGCCTGCATGGCGATGGAGACCCGGGTGCCACCGATATCGGCAGAACCCTCGTTCATCATCACCGTCCCGTCATCCTGAAGCATCAGGTCGCAGGTCGATTTTCCTCCGCCGTTCATCCAGTAAGCGGTTGCGATCCCGCGGCCCCGGGCTTTTCCGGCGGGAGCGTCACCGAGCGGTGAGTTCCAGTGGTCGGAATCCCTGGCGGCCCGGAGGCACTCTTCAAGACCGACCCGGGGGAACTGCACTCCGTCGCCACGGCGAGTGCCCTCGTGGGCTGCGTTGTCGAGGCGGAACTGAATCTTGTCGAAGCCCATCTCTTCGCAGATCTCATCGACGACCGACTCGATTGCGAACGAAGCCTGCGGCGAGCCCGGCGCCCGGTAGGCCGCGGACTTTGGCTTGTTTACCAGGACGTCGTACCCGGTTATTCGGGAAGCGGGCCAGTTGTAGCAGGCGAATACGCACATTGCCGCAGCGCCAACTGCTGAGCCAGGGTAGCCACCGGATTCGAAAATCAGGTCGGTGTCGGCAGCGGTGACTTTGCCTTCTCTGGTAACGCCGACCTTCATGCGGATTTTGCCGCCGGGTGCCGGGCCGGTAGCCTCGAACACCGATGTCCGGTCCATGACCAGCTTTACCGGTCGTCCGCCGGATTTTCGCGAAAGAAGGGCTGCAATGGGAGCGAGATATACCTTCGTCTTTCCGCCGAATCCGCCGCCGATTTCGACGTAGTTGACTTTTACGCGTGTTTCGGGCACGCCGATCATGCCGGCGGTCTGTGCCCTTACACCGAACGACCCCTGCGTGCTGGACCAGACGGTAATGTTGCCGTCCTCTGCCCAGATAACTGTGGCGTTGTGAGGTTCGATGTAACCCTGGTGGACCATCGACAGCGAGAACGTGCGCTCGATCACCAGATCGGATTTTGCAAAGGCCTGTTCCAGATTCCCGAATTCGTGCCGGAAAATCCTCGCGATATTGGTGTTCGGAACGTCTTCGCCGAGGTGATCGCCCACAAGCGACTCGAGAATGATCGGAGCGTTTTCGGCCATAGCGGCGTCAACGTCGGAGACGTTCGCGAGGACTTCGTACTCGACCCTGATCTTGCTGGCCGCTTCCTGCGCCGTATTGCGATCGACGGCCGCTACAGCGGCGACGACATGCCCTTTGTAGTGGACCTTGTCGTCGGCCATGATGTTCGATTGGTCGCGTTTGAGGTTTACGATATCCTCACCGGCTTCAATCTCTCGTTCGTCCACCACAGGGAAGTCGGCGTGGGTCAGGACTGCGTACACGCCGTCCATTGCTTCGGCGGCAGAGGTGTCGATGCTCTTGATCCGGGCGTGGGCGTGCGGGCTGCGTATCACATCGCCCCAGATAAGGCCGGGGACCGTGACGTCGCCGCCGTAGATGGCGCGTCCGGTGACCTTGTCCAGACCGTCGTGCCTGATCGGGTTTGTGCCCACCACTTTATAGTCAGTCTTTGCGTCGTACGTTGCGACCATTCGATTTCCTCGTTGGGCCCTGTCTTGTTTGATCCGAATGCTGGCCTGATTCAGGGACTAGTTTAAACCTGTCTGGTTTTCTGGTAAACAAGCGGGCCGGAAAGCTGAAATCAACTTCCGGCCGCGTTATCCCTTATTCGTTAAGCAGTCCGTTCATAGATTCCTATTTGCTGAGTGCTTTCATGATGCTCCCGGCATTCATGGGCGTGTTGTAAAGCCTGATGCCAACCGCATCGTTTATTGCGTTTGCAACGGCCGGTATCGGCGGGCAAATGGGTGTCTCGCCGACGCCGCGTACCCCGTACGGGTGGAGCGGGTTCGGGACTTCGACCAGTATCGTGTCGATCGGCGGGAGGTCGAGACTTGTCGGCATCCGGTAGTCGAGGAAGCTGGAATTGGCCATTGAGCCATCTTCCTCCATGTAGTACTCCTCGTTGAGCGCCCATCCGATTCCCTGCACCGCGCCGCCCTGCAGTTGACCTTCGACATAGGAAGGGTGAATTGCCGTGCCGACATCCTGAATCGCGGTGTACCGGACGACATCGGTCTTGCCGGTCTCAGTGTCGATGTCGATGTCGACAATGTGCAGCCCGAAACCATCGCCAGCCGATTCGAGGTCGACGCTGCCTGTCGAGATAGCCGGCCCACCGAGGTCAGCGAGCTTGCCTGCCAGCTCTTTGAAGTCGATTGTCTTTTCAGACTCGGCTTTCGAGCTGAACACGCCGTCGCTGAATTCGACATCGTCTTCGCTGATGTCCCACAGGATGGCGACGCGCTTCTTGAGTTCGTCCACCAGGTTGTTTGCCGCGATCCAGCAGGCATATCCGGTCGCGTAAGTCGTTCGAGAACCACCCGTTACATCCGTGTAGCCGACCGATTCGGTATCGACGACAGAGGGCCGGACTTCGTGCGCTCCGATGCCGAGGACCTCGGCGACGTGCATCGCCATCGAAACTCGCGTGCCACCAATGTCGGTCGAACCCTCTATCAGCATTACCGTGCCATCGCTGTTCACCGCGAGGTTTACGGATGACTTCAGGCCGATGTTGAACCAGTAGCCGTTGGCCATGCCACGGCCGCGCTTCTTTCCCGCCGGAGGATCGCCGAGAGGGGCATTCCAGTGGTCCGAGTTCTTTGCGGCCTCGAGGACCTCTTCCATGCCGATCTTCGAGAACAGGACCCCGTCGCCGCGGCGGGTCCCCTCGCGAGATGAGTTGTCGATCCGGAACTGCATCGAGTCCCAGCCGGCCTCCTGGCAAAGTTCCTCCACAGCCGACTCCATAGCGAACGCGACCTGTGGGGAGCCCGGTGCGCGGTACGCAGCCGTCTTCGGCTTGTTAACCACGACGTCCCAGCAGTCGATACGTGTGTTTGGAATCTCGTACGGTGCGTATACGCACATGGCAGCGGGGCCAATGACTGCGCCCGGATTTGCGCCGGCCTCGAACCAGATATCGGCCGTGGCGGCGACCAACTTACCGTTCGCATCGGCGCCCAGCTTGATAATCATTCTTCCGCCGGGCGTCGGCCCGGTGGTCTCGAATACGGCTACCCGCTCCATCACCATCTTGACCGGGCGTCGCGACTTCTTGGAAAGAATTGCGGCGATCGGCTCGAAATACACAGGGATCTTGCCGCCGAACCCACCGCCAATCTCGAGCGGTGTGACCTTTACCTTCGAAACGTCGACCTGGAGGATTCCAGCGATTTGGGTCCGGGCGGTGAACGCCCCCTGGGTGCTTGTCCAGATCTTGATACGGTCTTCCTCGTCCCAGACAGCGGTAGCGTTGTGAGGTTCGATGTAACCCTGGTGGACCATCTGCATGTTGTACTCACGCTCGATGGTGTGAGCTGCCGAGGCCATGGCGCCTTCGACGTCGCCGAACTCGTGTCGAATATGTTCGGCCATATTGGTGTTGGTGACGTCTTCGCCCAGATCGTCGCCAACCAGGTCTTCCAGCACGATCGGTGCGCCGGGAGCAAGGGCGTCGACGACGTTGGTGACCGCCTTCAGGACCTCGTACTCGACCACCACCTTTCGGGCAGCCTCTTCTGCTGTGTACCGGTCGACCGCTGCCACAGCAGCGACGGGATGACCACGATAAACGACCTTGTCGCCAGCCATCAGCTTGTTCGACGCCCACTTGAAGTTGACGTTGCCTTCGCCGAGGTCGACAAGCTTGTCCGGCGCCTCGGGCATATCGGCCCCGGTGATTACTGCGAAAACACCGTCCATCGCCTCGGCCGCCGACGTGTCGATCGACTTGATGTTGGCGTGGGCGTGAGGGCTGCGCACGCAAACACCCCATATCAGGCCGGGAAGGGTCAGGTCCGCTCCGTAAATCGCCCGCCCGGTCACCTTGTCGTATCCGTCATGCCGGATTGGGCGGGTACCGATGACCTTGTAGTCGGTCTTTGGCTCAAATGTTGCGACCATTTTCTCTCTCCATGCCCGGGTCCAGGCCCGGGCCACAATTTGTGCGAAAGCAGCCGACGAAGCATCGGCTGCAGACGAGGTCTGGTTACTGGGTGCTTGCTTTTTGGACGGCCCGGACGATCTTGTCGTATCCCGTGCACCGGCACAGGTTTCCCGCAAGCCAGTGCCTGATCCGGCCTTCACTGGGCGATGGTTCGTTGTCGAGCAGGCTTTTTGCGGCGACCAGGAAGCCAGGAGTGCAGATGCCGCACTGCAGGGCAGCCTCTTCGAGGAATGCCTGCTGAAGCGGGTGAAGTCCCTCCGGAGTGGCCATGCCCTCGATCGTGTCGACTTCCTTGCCGTCGACTTCTGCGCCGAGAACGAGGCAGGAATCGACAATTCGGCCATTTACGCTCACCGTGCATGCACCGCAGTTGCCGTCGAGACAGCCTTCCTTGGTGCCGGTGAGCCCGATGAGTTCGCGGAGGGTATCGAGCAGACTCATGTATGGCGGCACGAGCAGTTCGTGCACCTGACCGTTGACGGTCGTCTTGATGTGAACCATGCTCGGGGATGTAGTGGTCATGTATCTGTTAGCCCCTTGCTCGCTCGATGGCCTTGTTGATCATGCGGCCCGTGAGCACTTCTATGAGTTGTCTGCGCTGCTCGATGGTCCCGCGCATATCGGTTATGGGAGAAGCAGCGTCCCTGGCGAGCGCAGCTGCCGCGGCGATCGACTCGTCGTTGACCGGCTTGCCAGCCAGGCTATCGCCAGCTGCTGTGGCAAGGATTGGGACCGGGCCTACGGAGGCGAGGGCAATTCTTGCAGATTCGAAATTCTGGCCGGACGGGTCGAGTACTAATGAAACAGCGACGCCAGCCACCGCGATGTCCATTTCGTTCCGGGGGATGAACCGTGTGTAGGCTGCGCCAAAGTTCGCCGGGGGCTTCGGCATCGACATGCTCACAAGCAGTTCGCCCTTTTTGAGGACGGTCTGGCTCGGGCCGGTGCAGAAGTCTTCTACCGCGACTTCGCGGTTGCCGCCGGGACCAGCAATGTGCGCGACTGCGCTGTGAACGATGAGTGGGCAGACGCCGTCGGCAGAAGGAGCAGCGTTGCAGAGGTTTCCGCCCAGGGCGGCGCGTGACTGGATCTGAATGCCGCCAATAATGTCTGTGCCGTCGACGATGCACGGGTAGCCCGCGGCGACTTCGCTATTTTCGTAAATCTGGTAGCAGGGCACGCCGGCCCCGATACTGAGACCGTCATTTCCGACGGTTACGGTCATAAGTTCCGGAATGTTCTTGATGTCGACGACGGCATCTAACTCCCAGACGTTGGCGCGGGTTTTGACCAGCAGGTCGGTCCCGCCTGCGAGCGGTCGTGCTCGATCGCCGTGTTTGTCCAGCACGGCCACCGCTTCTTCTACCGTTACCGGGGCAACGTATGCAAACGGGTGCAAGCGCCCTCTCCTTTCGAGTGAATATTCCGAATTTTCAGGCTGGTCGTTTAAAGGAGCGCAGCGAGAGAACCCGAATTCCGAGCTGGCCTGGCGGGAACCTCTACCGGGTCTTCCCGTGGCGAGCGCGATCATTATGCCCACAGGGATCGACCCGTCGCAACTAATAATCGCTATCCGATGGCACACACGGAGCGATCAGCGCGGCACCGTCATCTGTGTTTACCGGGACGCCTGCGGGTCGCCTGCCGGGTTTCACGTCGAACTTTCGGCCGTTACTTCGGGTTTCTGGCCGGAATCAGATTTCGCACTCTCCGATCCCACTCCGAAGCTACGGAGCAGCCGTTGACCGACCAGCAGCGTAGCCACGATCGCAACTGAGCCGCCAAAGGTCATGGCCGTCGGAGCGTCGAACCTCTGGGCCAGGTAGCCCATGAGGAGCCCTCCAAGTGCCGATGCGCCCCAGGTGAGCTGGTTGATGCTCAACACCCGACCCCGGAACTCTTCGGCGACCAGGGTTTGCACTACCGTCGTGTTCATCGTTCCGAGAACGACCTTGAAGCCGCCTATGATTCCCGCGACGAGGACCGCAAGGTCAAGGATGTCGATACGCGCAAACGTGAGCTGGGCCGCGCCGAGGCCGACACCGGCAATGATGAGGTAGAGCGCCGGGCGTACTCGCCTGCCGATCAGTGTGATTGCCATCGTGGCGGTCAGCCCGCCAATTCCAGCTCCCAAAAGCAGACGGCCGAATACATCCGTGCCACCGGAAAAGATCTCATCGGTAAAGACCGGCAGCAGGGTGTCGAAGGACGTACCGAACAGGCCGAGCGTGACACCGAGCAGGATGACCGAAGTAATGGATTTCTGGTGCCTGAGGTACGTGAACCCCTGCAGCAGTCCGCCAAGCACAGTCTTGCTGGTGGCTGCAACCTTGTGGCCGCTGGTGCGCATCATCAACAAGGTCAGGACGGTCAGCAAGTAGGAAGTTCCGATGATGTAGAAGAGCCCCTCGAGCCCCCATGCCGAAACCAGTGGGCTGAACAGCATCGGGCCGACGATTGCCGCCGCGCCGAACACTATCGAGTAAAGAGCTATCGCCCCCGCCAGGTGTTCTTTCGGGACAATCGTCGCCACCATTGCCGATCTCGACGGGATATCGAAGGCAAGCAACGTGCCGGTCACAGCCGATATCGCCAGCACATGCCACGGTTCGATATTTCCGCTCTGGATCAGCACGGCGGTCCCGATAGTCGTAATTGCGAATAACAGTCGCGTGACCCGCACGATCTTCAAACGGTTGAACCGGTCGGCCAGAACGCCGCCCCATATCGAAAAGATCAACACCGGCGCGAGGTTGGCGGTTGCCACCAGGCCAAGCATCACCTCCGAGCCCGTAAGCGTCCGCATCAGCCACAGCCGGCCGTAGACGAGTGACCACATGCCGATATTGGAGAAGGCCGCGGCTATCCAGAAGAGCCTGTATTCGCGGTACTTGAAGGCTGAATAGCTGGTGCCGGAGAGAATCGAAACTCGCATTACGCGCTTCGCCTTTCTCGCATCCCCGTCAACGCCCCCGGACGCTGGAGAAAGAGACGCCGGCACAAGACGGGCGGTTTACATTGGGCCAAGCGGTGTTCCGAGGGGCTCGAGTTGACCGCCGCCAAGCACATGTATGTGCAGGTGATCGACGATCTGGCCGGCGTCGACTCCCTGGTTGACAGCGAGGCGGTAACCACCTTCAGCGGTGCCAAGCTGGCGAGCGATCCTGGCACCAACACGCAGCAGGTGCCCCAGCAGTGGTTCATGCTGTTCGGTCGCGCCCGTGAGATAGGTGACGTGTTCGCGCGGGACTATCAGGGCGTGGACGTTGGCGAGCGGGTTGATGTCGTTGAACGCGAAGCACTGGTCGTCCGAATAAACCTCGGTCGATGGCAGTTCGCCGTGGACGATCTTGCAAAACAGGCAGTCGGGTTGACGAAGCTGATTCTTTTCTTCTTCTGCAGTCCACCACATAAGTCGATTCCTTATAAGCCCATGGCGCCTGCAAGTATTGCTTTGTGAAACGCCGGGTCGCCGAAGTCCGTTTTCCACGCCAGTGCCCTGCGAGTATAAAGGTGCAGGTCGTGTTCCCACGTAAACCCGATCGCTCCGTGGCACTGATGAGCGGTCCAGCACAGGGCCGGGATTTTTTCGCTCGCAGCGATTTTCGCCTGTGCTGCCCGGCGAACGGAATAATCTTCGCGGGTAAAACTCCATGCCGCCGAGTGAGCGAGGTGATTTACCTGTTTGGCCGCGACTGCCATTTCTGCGAGGTGGTGCTGGATGGCCTGGAACGAACCGACGGGACGCCCGAACTGCTGTCTGTTGGATGTGTACTTGACGGTTGAGTCGACGACCGCTCTTGCGAGCCCGGCGAGCTGGGCAGCGCGCGCAACACCCCCGGCTGCAACCAGTTCTTCGGTTGCGGCGACTGCCTCACCGCCCGTCGCCACGGTGTTGGATGGCGACACCTCGACTTCGTTGAAGTTCAGCGAAGAAACCGGGACGCCTGATGCATGTTTCATCGGGGTTTGCACGACTCCGGGGGATTTCCAGATTGGAACTACGACCAGCGCTGGCCCATCGTCATCGGTCCTGACCAGGGTAAGTGCGTGAGTCGCTTGATCTGCGAACGATACAAACCGCTTTTCTCCTGTAATCACGAGACTGGAGCCAGTGCGGGTCGCAACAACGGCGGCGCTGCGTGCCTCCCAGGACGCGTCTCGTTCGACGATTGCGGGCGTAACCATAACGTCGCCGGTCGCTATTTGTGGGAGCAGTTCGACCTTGATCGCGTCTGGGCCGTAGCGTTCCAGGATGCGCGAAGTGATTGCCGACTCGACTATTGGTATCGGGGCAAGGCTTGCACCCAGTTCTTCCAGTAGCACTGCAAGGTCGCTGAACGAAAGCCCGGCGCCACCGTGTTCCTCGGGAACGGTAAGGGCCGGCCAACCGAGTTCCACAACATCTTTCCACAGGCTGGCGATGGCCTCGGCATCACCCTCTGCAACGGCCCGCACTGTGGCGGGGCCAGAGCGGTCGGCCAGAAATTCACGAGCCGAAGAGCGGATAAGTTCCTGGGTTTCTGTGAGTCCGAAGTCCAACCGATTTCCTCTACTCGTCAGCGTTTTGGTGCTCTTGGCAGTCCCAGTCCGCGCTGCGCAATGATGTTTTTCTGGATTTCGTTTGTGCCGGCCAGGATAGGCCCCGATGTGGCGAACAAACGCATCTTCAGGAACCGGCCCTCCAGTTCGGCCTGATCCGAGCCGGGTTCCAGCACGCCGTACATGCCCAGAAGCTCGAGTCCGTAATCGAGCACTCTGGTGTAGACCTCGGTCCCGGCAACCTTGCTCATCGAGGCTTCTGAAGAGGGCACTTCGCCCTGGCCCTGTCGCCATGCGACGTCGTAGCACAACAGGCGCGCCGCTTCGATATCGGTGCTCAGTCCTGCGAGTTTGCTCCGGACGTCCGGGTTAGTTTTTATCGTGCTGACAAGCGATTCGTCATTCCTGACGTAGTCCACCAATTCTTCCATTGACGCTCTCGCCCAGGCCGCGTAATCAATCCCCGACCGTTCGAAGTTCAGCACGGTCATTCCGACGCGCCAGCCATCGTTGAGATCGCCGACCAGGTTGGCTTTCGGCACGCGTACATCGTCAAAGACGACCTGATTGAAGCTGTGAACGCCGGCCATGTTAATGATTGGCAGGACTTGAATGCCGGGCGTCTTCATATCGACCAGCAGCAGGCTGATCCCCCTGTGAGGAGCGGTGTCCGGGTCGGTCCTCACAAGCATGAACATCATGTCGGCCCGGTGGGCAAGCGATGTCCAGATCTTCGCCCCGTTTATTACGAACACGTCGCCATCCAGGACGGCGCGCGTCTGAAGCGAGGCGAGGTCGGAGCCGGAGTTCGGCTCTGAGTAGCCCTGGCACCACTGGACTTCACCGCGGGCGATGGCCCCGAGGTGCTGGGTGCGCTGGGTTTCGGAGCCAAACCGCATCAGGGTCGGTCCCAGCATCCGGGTACCGAAACGGTCGTGGCCGGGTGCCCTTCTGTAGGCCATCTCCTCGGCAAAGATGGTGTTCATCATCGGTGATGAATCCGCCCCGCCGTATTTCTTCGGCCAGCTCATAACGAACCAGCCGCGGTCGGCCAGCCCTTTCTTGATCTGTTGGTTCAGCGCCCAGTGGTCGTCGCGCGATTCGTCGGCGGGGCCATGCCAGTTTATGGGTAACACGTCATCGAGAAACGCGCTCAACTGGCGTCTGAAATCGGACTCTTCTGGAGTGAACTCGAAGCGCAATATCTGTGGTTCTGGCCTGGTCCCCTTGGCCGGTTTCTCAGTGCTTCAGCTTCCTACCGACAGGCATGTGACCGTTTTTACGATCCCCGGAACGCGGTGCATCCCATCGGTGATCAGATCGCCAATGTCCGGGAGGTCGTCTGCTTCGGCAATGGCGATGATATCGAACGGTCCTGTTACTGTATCGACAGCTTTCATCAGCGGCATATTTTTCAGCGCGTCAGCCACTTCGTTGGTCTTGCCAACGGCCGTTTCGATAAGGATGTATGCACGCGGAGCCAGGTGATCTCTCCGTCGACTGTTAACCAGGCGCGCAATCCTATTCTGTCTCAATCAAAAGTGTCAAAGCCTGAACCCAAATGGGGCTCGTGTCTTTCACACTCCACCACAACCGGGCACCACTACCACAGGGAATTATCTGGTTGCGGCTTCCGAAAGTCCGGGTCACATGGGCACTTCGCGTCTGCGTATCGATGCAGATGGCAACGACTCGAAGTATGTCGTGTTGTTTATTCCAGTAATTCGATTGACCTGAGCTGCTTTTGCCGCTTCGAAAGTCAGCCGCTGCACGGGAGCCTCCTGTACGGGGCGATGCTCCACGGGGCCTGAATCTGCAAGTCGACGCGGGGCCAAACCCGGCGGCGCCTGCTGAGCTGCGATGAGCAGCACGGACTGATCTTCGTTTGGATCGGATTCGAACGGGAAGTTCGAGCTGACCGCCAGCAGAGTAAGGATTGTGACAGATGCGCCACGCGGGGCGTACATCCCGGTTTCCCACTCGCTGATCGTTTGTTGGCGTATGCCGAGTTCACGTGACAACGATGTTTGTGAAAGACCGAGGTGGGTACGCAGGGCGTGGATGTTTTCCGCCTGCCACTTGAAATCGGATGGAGGTGCTTGTCTTGTCAACATAACTAGCAAGCTACGCCGGTTATTTTGTTGAGCCCTAGCGTTTCTCACACACGCTTAAACGAATTTTTGAATGTGGTTAGAGTTTTGTGCCGGGGGTGCGAGGCGCATCCCGATGTGATCGGGACTCCGCGGGGCGCATCAGGGCAGTCGTCTCGCACCGGGAGTGCGAATCAAGAGGGACGATATCAGGGCTAATCGAATTTGAGCGGCTTCTCGAACCGGCTTGAATCCTCGAACGGGCCGACTATGGCGAGGACGAGTTTCTCGGGATTGATGATCCGATTGGCGACACGCTTGATGTCGTCCATCGTTACCGCGTCAATTTTGGCTATCACGGCGTCGACCGATTCAACCTTGTTGCGAAGGAGCTCCTGGATGCCAAGAAAACTTGTTACCGCCCGACTCTCTTCCATACGGAGCATCATCCGGCCCTTTGTGAGTTCGCGCGCCTGCGACCATTCTTCTTCAGTCACGCCGTCACGCATCTTCCCCAGTTCGCCAAGAATTACAGGAATCGCCTCGTCAATGCGGGCCGGGTCGATTCCCGATTCGACGACGAACGCCCCGCAATCGCGGTAAAACTGTGCACCGCTGTGGATGTCATAAGCCAGCCCACGTTTTTCGCGGATCTCTTCGAACAGGCGGCTGCTCATCGACTCGCCGAGTATCACCGACATGAGTGCGAGGGCGTGGCGATCGGAGTCGTCTTGTGAAAGTCCTGGCAGTCCAAATGCCAGGTGGGCCTGCTCCGTGGGACGGTGCTCCAGGGCGACGCGCGGACCGTCTATCTTGTCTTCAAATGGATACATCGGAAGGATTTCGCCATCACGAAGGCCACCGAGCAACTCGGTCAGTTGTTCGACCACGTCTTCGTGCTCGATATTTCCTGCAACGGCGATCACAGTGTTGGACGCTACGTACTGGGTTTCCAGGTACTTGCGCATCTCGTCACGCGAAATTGCACCCACCGATTCGATTGACCCTGCAATGTCGCGCCCCATGGTCTGATCGGGCCACAGGAGGCCGTCCAGCAACATCGATGTCCGGGCACCGGGCGAATCGAACGATGCGCGGATCTCCTCGTACACGACCTGTTTTTCCTTGTCGATGTCCTCGTCTCTAAACAGCGAGTTGAGCGCCATGTCGGCAAGCAGGTCGATTCCCTCGCGGTAGTGTGGCTGGGCGAGCCGGCACCAGTATCCGGTGACCTCGCGGTCGGTAAACGCGTTGAGCGAGCCGCCCACACCTTCCACCACTTCGGATATCTGGCGCGGGGTGGGTCGCCTGGGTGTCCCTTTGAAGAGAAGGTGCTCGAAAAGGTGCGATGCGCCAGCAAGTTCGGGGGTTTCGTACCGGGAACCAGCCCCGAACAGGAAGATTATGCTCACTGCGTTCGTGTGCCGAAAAGTGCTTGTGAGAATCCTCAGACCGTTGGGCAGGACAGTTCGGTCGAACGAGCTGGTGACGAGCCGCCGGGTATCGGATGTGGTCAATTGGGGGCTTCTAACTTTCCTGATCTGGTGCGCACGCGAAAAATGCCGAAATCAAGCGTAGGTGCGGGGGAGTCAGGGGTCAAACTGCCTTTTGAGAAGGCCGGGGAGAAACACCAAAAGAAAGTCGATACCCGTTGGTGCCGGGCGTTTCCCGATTGAGATCGGGACGCTCGGGCGCCGCGCGAGTTCCACGGGGCATCGAAACTCCGGGTTGTTGCGTATCGAGTGACAGTGTGTTCGCGTGCTTCGCCCAGAACCAGGCTTGGAATATGGCTGCGCTCGATAGAGAGCCGACTATAGAATTCTCCCCCATGCGTGAACTTCAGAGTGCGGGTACGCCGGGTTCCCGAAATGATTCCCAACGAGAATCGCGCTTCGTCATAAATAATCACTCGTTCGATCGAGCAGGTCGGGGAAATCCGATCAAACGCATCCGGATGCCGGGGGTGCCGACGCGCTATGCACTGGCGCTGATCCTGCTCCTGGCCATCGGCCTGCGACTGTACGGAATCAACTGGGACCAGGGCGGGCTGTTCCACCCTGACGAGCGAGCGTTCCTTACACAGGTTAACGGCCTTGAGTTTCCAGAGGGCGACGAATGGTCGCTCATATTCGATGTCGAAGCCAGCACTCTGAACCCCGGTTCTTTCAACTGGGGCAGCCTTCCCCACTATGCGTTGAAGTCGGTCCAGTACGCCGTTGCGCCGTTCAAGTGGATGAATCTTTTTGAACTGCGTTACGCAGGCCGGGCGTTGTCTGCGTTTTCCGATACGGCAACGGTTCTGCTGGTCTTCATGATCGGTCGGGCCGTGTTCAGCAGCAGGGTCGGCCTGCTGGCCGCATTGTTCTCGGCCATTGCAGTTCAACAGGTCCAGTTGAGCCATTTTTTCGCTGTAGAGACGTTCATGACGACGTTCATCGTCGCGACGATCTATTACTCGATCCGTGTCGCCCAGAACGGCCGCAGGCGGGACTCGGTGCTGGCGGGCGTGATGTTCGGACTGGCGATGGCGACGAAGTTTTCAGTGTTGCCCCTCGCGTTCGCACTTGTGTTCGCACACCTGATTTACGCGACGTCACGCAGGGGCGACCGTTACGACCTCGATGGCCTGGCGTCGGGCGATTCGGCAATGCGGCAGTGGGTCACATACAAGAACCTGCTGATTACGGCGGCGGTCGTTATCACGGTACTGGTGGTGACACAGCCGTACATGTTCCTCGACTTCGGGACTTACGCCGACAATATCTCGACCCAGGGTCAGATGGTCCGGCGCGAGGTCGATTTTCCGTTCACCCGCCAGTACGAAAACACGCCGAAATACATCTACCAGATAGTCCAGCTGGGCACCTGGGGACTGGGGCCGTTGTTGGGAATCACGGTTTGGCTCGGCTTGATCGGGGCCGTGATCGCCGCGGTGCTGGCACAGCGCAAGGCCGACCTGGTGATCCTCGCCTGGGTGCTGCCGTACCTGCTGATTACCGGTTGGCTCGACGTGAAGTTCATGCGGTACATGATGCCGCTCACCCCTTTCCTGGTCCTTTACGGCGCACGAGTCTTGTGGTGGGCGTTCGAGACGATCAGGGCGATGTGGCCCGACAGGCGCTGGCTGCAGGCTGCGCCGATCTTGTTGGTGCTGGTGTTTACGGCCCACTATTCGCTTTCATTTATGAACGTGTACACGGGCGTACACCCGTTGAACGCGGTATCGAGTTGGCTGCGCGACAACGCAGATACGGGCTCTGTGGTTGTGCAGGAGCACTGGGAGGAGGGTGTCCCAGGGGTGATCGGCCTGCAGATGCACCAGCGCGCCGATTTGTACGACCCGGATACCCCGCAAAAGTTTGAGAAGCTGACCGAGCTACTCGCCGGGGCCGATTATTTCGTGCTGCTCAGCAACCGGCTGTACGCGACTATCCCCAGACTGCCCGACCGCTACCCGGCGACGTCGGTCTTTTACGAAAAGCTGTTCTCGGGGGAACTTGGTTTCGAGATGGCCTACTCGAACGGGCGGTATATCGGTGGTCTGGGGGTTGATTATTACGAAGACCCGTTCGCACGGCTCGAGTTCGGACCGCCTGAGGGATTCCAGCAGCCATCGGGCGGTTTCCTGACCGCCGGGTTCGGGTGGGCCGACGAAAGCTTCTCGGTCTACGAGCACCCGCAGACGTTTGTGTTCGCAAATGTCGATCATTTTTCCTCGGAACAGTTGAGAGACACGATTGGTGTCTCTGAGCTCGAATCGCGCAGGTTCGTAAGTGCCGATGTTGGGCTCGTCCTCTCACATGACGATGCAGAGGCGCAACAGGCGGGCGGCACCTGGAGTTCGATCACGTTTTTGAGTTGGCTGCCCGACTGGCTGACCCCGGTCGTGTGGTACGCAGCCGCCCAGCTTTTTGCACTGGCAGTCCTGCCCATTGCGTTCGTCGTTTTCAGGCCCTGGCCCGACGGCGGCTACCTGTTCGCCAAGCCGCTCGGACTGGTCCTGGTCGCGACGACCGCGTGGCTCCTTGTCAGCTTGAACATCGTTACGTTCAGTTTCCTGGCGGTCCTTCTCGCTCTCCTGCTCATGGGAGCGGTTTCCTATTTCGTTCTTCGAGCGATTGGCGGCGACCTTCTCTCTCACCTGAAGGCGAACGCACGCCGTTTTATCTGGATGGAGGTGCTGCTGCTGGTCGCGTTCCTCGCGTTCCTCCTGGTGCGTGCCGCCAACCCCGATCTGTGGCATCCGTTCAAGGGCGGCGAAAAACCCATGGACTTCGCGTACCTCAACGCCGTGGTGCGTTCGTCGACCCTGCCGCCATACGACCCGTGGTACGCGGGCGGGTATCTGAACTACTACTATTTCGGCCAGTTCATGCTCGCCTCGCTGATCCGGTTTACAGGAATCGTCCCGTCGGTCGCGTACAACCTTGCCGTGCCTCTGCTTTTCGCCTTTACCGTTGGCGGCGTTTTCTCGATAGTGAGCGGTCTTGCCGAATTGACTTTGCGCGCCAGGCGAATTCCTGCCTGGTCCAGGCGGTCGCCGGTCTATGCGGGGTTGGTCGCCGCCGTGCTGGTGGCTGTGGCCGGGAACATCGACGGCCTGCTGCAGGTGCTCCAGGGTGCGTCACGAGTGTTCTTCCAGGGCGAGGCGTTTGGCCAGTTCGACTTCTGGCGCAGCTCCAGGATGATGGCCCCAGACACCGGGGCCAACGAAATCACCGAGTTCCCTTACTTCACGTTCCTGTTCGCCGACCTGCACGCACATTTGATTGCGATTCCGATAGCGATCACGGCATTCGCTGCGACAATCGCGGCATACCTGCGAATTGGGCGGAAACGACCGTGGGCTGAATCGTTGATGGGTCTCGTTGTCATCGGTGTCCTGATCGGCTCGCTCAGGACCATCAACGCCTGGGACTTCCCGACGCAGATACTGCTGGCCGGGGCGTTCCTCGTCGGCGGGCACCTGCTGACGCCCGGTCGCACGTTGATCGAACGCCTGGTCGTCGGCGTCGTCAGCACTGCGATCGTGGTCGCGGTCGGACAGGTCGTCTACCTGCCTTTCCACGCCAATTTCGAGCTGTTCAACAACGGGGTGATAAAAAGCCAGTTCCAAACGGACCTGTGGCGATACATCGCGATCCACTCGATAATGCTGCTACTGGTCGTGAGCTGGCTGGTGTTTATGTGGAGAGAGCGTCTTTCGAATGCACTTGCCGCGATCACGAATGGGCCGGTTTCCGGGTCGGGACTGAGAGCCTGGAGCTGGCAGGTTGCACTTGTGCTGGTTGCCGCGGTAGTCGTTGCGCTCGCACTCACTGGATTCGCGACTATCGCGTTCACCGTTGTGATAGGCGCGGCGGCGCTGGGTGCTGGCCTGGCTGCACGGCGTGCAGCGCTGCCGGGCAGCAGGTATTCGCTGGTGGCCGTCGCAATGGTCGTCATGGCGATGGCGCTCGCAGCCGGCGTAGATGTGTTTACGGTGAAGAACGACATCGGTCGGATGAACACAGTGTTCAAGTTCTACCTGCAGGCCTGGGTGCTGCTCGCAATGGCTTCGTCGTACTTCCTGTGGGTCCTTGCCGACGCGGGCAAGCTGTCGCTGAGTAACCTGCGGGCCGGTCGCGGGGTGTGGCTGGGACTGCTGGCTGTCCTGGCGGTCGGAGTCATGGTGTATCCGGTCCTCGGGACGCGTGACAGAAACGCGACGAGGTTCGAGCCCGGTGGACTCGCCCTCGACGGAATGGCGTACATGGAAACGGTCACTTACCGTGATGAAGAAGGGCCCCTGACGCTGAAGTACGATTTTGACGCGATTCGGTGGATGCAGGCAAATGTGAACGGCTCCCCCGTTATCATCGAAGGGTTGAGCGACTTTTACCACTGGGGCGGCCGGGTATCGATATACACCGGGCTACCCGCGGTGATCGGCTGGGACTGGCACCAACGGCAGCAGCGAGCCGGGTATGCGTACACCGTTACCAACCGGCTGGCAGAAATAGACCTGTTCTACGAATCGCCATTGCGGTTCACCGCGCTCCAGGTACTCGACAAGTACAACGTCCGGTACGTGTATGTCGGGGAGATGGAACGTGCGAAGTATTCAGACAGCGGACTGGTCAAGTTCGAGCGGATGGCCTCGGATGGCCTCGTCCAGGTTTACCCGCCCCCCGGCTCCAACCTGGATACGCCGGTAGTGATCTATCAGTACACACCAGTCGCCACACGAGCCGTCGACCGCTAAACCGGGTCGTTTGTCGCGGGGGCATCCTAACCTGGCCGACGAAATTGATGCTCCTATAGAAGTCAAGCGGCTTTTTTCAGGCTCTGCTGGTCGAGGTTTCGGAGGATCTTGAAGACCTCTCGTGCCACGATCCGCTTGAGGCACCGGATTATCTCCATCTTCCCCT
>JADFLG010000136.1 GCA_022564545.1 Chloroflexota bacterium
AGACATCAACTCCGCAGTCACCCTCGCCACGCAGTTGAAGGTCTTTGCCGACTTCGAACCACAGCTCAGTGCAGCGCACGCAAACGCGCCATACCTTTTCCTGGCCAACATCCACCCGACCCTTCAGCTCAAGGTCCTTGAAGCAATGAACGGACGACCGAAAATGGTCGCCTGCGACACGATGAACCTCTGGATCGACATCGAGCGCCCGGCCCTGACCGACCTCGTAGGCAAGGTCGACACTCTCCTCATCAACGAGGGTGAGGCGAAGCAGTTGACCGGCATAGAGCACCTGCCCGACGCGGCCAGGGCCATCATCGATATGGGACCGAGTTCGGTGGTCATCAAGCGCGGGGAGTACGGCGTGGCGCTGTTCGGGCGGGACTTTTCATTTGCGGCCCCGGCCTACCCGATCAAGCAGGTTGTCGACCCCACGGGCGCAGGCGATTCGTTTGCCGCCGGGTTCATGGGCCACCTCGCTTCCGTCGACCGCGTTGATGAGGAGTCACTGCGGACCGCCGCGATTGCCGGCAGCACCATGGCCTCGTTCGCGGTCGAAGATTTCGGCCTCGATCGCATCACCACGCTTACGCAATCCGATATCAAAACCCGGTTCGACGCATTCGTCGAACTAACTCGTTTCAACCCCCTGAGCTGACGGCCAATTGAAAGCGCCCATCGCCCGGACCAACTGCAGAACTTCCTAACCCGCAACTACAATTCGTTGCACCAGTCCGGAGAAATCATGAACTACGACATAAAAGACATCAGCCTCGCCCACAAGGGTGCACTGCGGGCCGAATGGGCCGAACGCGAAATGCCGGTGCTGCGCACCATCAAGGAACGCTTCGCCAAAGACCAGCCGCTCAAGGGGCTGAAACTTGCCGGCTGCCTGCACATCACCGCGGAAACGGCGAACCTGGCCCACACCCTGGTGGCCGGAGGCGCAGACCTCACCCTTTGCGCATCCAATCCACTTTCTACCCAGGACGACATTGCTGCCCACCTGGTCGAGTCGGGCATCCCGATTTACGCCATCAGGGGCGAAGACGAAAAGACCTACTACGACCACATGTCGGCGACCGTTGACACGGGTCCGCATATCACAATGGACGACGGTGCCGATGTCGTTGCGATGCTCCACAGCGAAAAGCAGCACCTCCTTGAAGGTGTGATCGGTGGAATGGAAGAGACCACCACCGGGGTGATCCGCCTCAAGGCACTTCACGCCGAGGGCAAGCTCGCATACCCGATCGTGGCCGTGAACGACTCGCAGACCAAGCACATGTTCGACAACCGATACGGCACGGGCCAGAGCTCGCTCGACGGGATCATCCGGGCGACGAACATGCTCATCACCGGCAAGTCGGTCGTCACGATCGGATACGGCTGGTGCGGCAAGGGATTCTCGATGCGGGCCAAGGGAATGGGGGCCCACACGATCGTGTGCGAGGTCGACCCGGTCCGGGCGCTCGAAGCCGTAATGGACGGCCACCAGGTCATGTCGATGAACGAGGCCGCGAAAATCGGCGATATCTTCCTGACCGTCACCGGCGGGATGAAGGCAATCGACAAGCACCACTTCGAGAACATGAAAGACGGCGCGGTCGTCGCCAACTCGGGTCACTTCAACGTCGAGATCAACATCGAGTCGCTCGAGGAAATGTCGGAGACCAAGCGCAGTGTGAGAGAGTTCGTCGAAGAGTACACGCTGGAAGACGGTCGCAAGATCTTCCTCCTCGCCGAAGGACGGCTGATCAACCTGGCCGCAGCCGAGGGCCACCCGGCCAGCGTGATGGACATGAGCTTCGCAAACCAGGCCCTGGCCGGTGAATTCATCGTCGACAATCACGCGAAACTCGGACCGGGCGTCTACACCCTCCCGCCCGAGGTCGATACGGAAATCGCAACGATCAAGCTCGGTGCCATCGGCATGTCGTTCGATACCCTTACCGACGAGCAGGACAGGTACCTGAACAGCTGGGAGATGGGGACCTGACCCCGACCGCAGCTTGCTAATCTGCCCCAGACCGACCCCAACACGGTTGGTCTGGGCCAACCCAGGACACGGACTATTCAAAACTAAAAATGGTCAACAATAACTACCTGCTCACCTCGGAATCGGTATCCGAAGGCCACCCCGACAAGATGGCCGACCAGATTTCCGACGGTATTCTCGACGCTATTCTCGCCCAGGACCCCATGAGCCGCGTGGCGTGCGAAACCTCGCTCACAACCGGCCTTGTACTGGTGTTTGGCGAGATCACGACCAAAGCCTATGTCGACATTCAACAAATCGTCCGCGACACGATCAGAAAAATCGGTTACGACAACCCGGCGTACGGGTTCGACTGCAACGGGTGCTCGGTGCTGGTCGCACTCGACGAGCAGTCGGCAGACATTTCAGCAGGGGTGACGGAAGCGATCGAGGTCCGGGGCGAGGCAGGTGCCGACGAAATTGGCGCTGGCGATCAGGGAATGATGATCGGTTACGCCTCGAACGAAACACCAGAGTTCATGCCCCTGCCGATCTCCATCGCACACCGGCTAACCCGGCGAATGGCGGCGGTACGGCGCGACGGCACAATCGCTTACTTACGGCCCGACGCGAAAAGCCAGGTGACCATCGAGTACACCGAGGACCACAGGCCGGTCCGGGTCGACACCATCGTCATATCGACACAGCACGACCCCGAAGCCACCCCCGAACAGATCGATAGCGACATACGCGAACACGTCATCAAGCAGGTCGTCCCGGCTGACCTGCTCGACGACGACACAAAGTACTTCATCAACCCGTCCGGCCGTTTCGTTATCGGCGGACCCGTCGGTGATGCCGGGTTGACCGGTCGCAAGATCATTGTCGACACCTATGGCGGCAGCGCACGCCACGGCGGAGGTGCCTTCTCTGGCAAGGACCCGACGAAAGTAGACCGCTCGGGTGCCTATGCGGCCCGCTGGGTTGCGAAGAACCTCGTCGCGGCAGGTCTTGCCGACCGTGCGGAGGTTCAGCTTTCGTACGCCATTGGCGTATCGACCCCGATCTCTATCCAGGTCGATACGAGGGGCACCGGCAAGCGGCCCGAAAGCGAACTTGTTGCACTGGTAAAAAAGCACTTCGACCTGCGGCCGCAGGCAATTATCGAACACTTCGACCTGCGAC
Organism: Chloroflexota bacterium; assembly: GCA_022564545.1. Lineage (GTDB taxonomy): Bacteria > Chloroflexota > Dehalococcoidia > Lucifugimonadales > Lucifugimonadaceae > Lucifugimonas. The sequence goes on from JADFLG010000136.1 coordinate 3,164, forward strand.
GCCCGATCTACCAACAGACCGCCGCTTACGGACATTTCGGGCGCGACGACCTGGACCTGCCGTGGGAGAAGCTCGACCGGGTGGACGCTCTGAAGGGTTAGCGCACCAGAAATGAAATTTCTGCTTCCCTGGTTCCTTCTCCCTCGGGGAGGCGGGTGCCCACGTTGGGCGCGAGGTTGAGGGGGAATGCCGACGGTGGAGTAGAGGACATCGAAAACATGCTGCCAATCGAGCAGTTCAACCCACACCCCAACCCTCTCCCTGCCAGGGAGAGGGAGTATCGATACAGTCCTCTGGCACAGAAGGCACATCGTCAATGACCGACCGCCCACAGATCAAGTTTGGCACCGATGGCTGGCGGGCGATCATTGCCGATGATTTCACTTTCGCCAACGTCCGCGCATGCGCGGAAGCAGTGGCCCGCAACCTCGTGACGACTGGCCGGTCCGACCAGGGCCTCGTTGTCGGATTCGACACCCGATTCGGGTCGGCCAGGTTCGCAAAGGCTGTTGCTGAAGTCGTGAACGGTTACGGCATCGCCACTCACACGTTCGACGTCGCCGCCCCGACCCCGGCCTGCAGCTTCGCGGTAGTCGACCGCAAGGCGGCCAACGGCATAATGATCACGGCCAGCCACAATCCGCCCGAGTGGAACGGCTTCAAGGTCAAATCGTCGTCAGGCGGCTCTGCCACCCCCGGTGAAGTTGCGCAGATCGAAGCTCACCTGGCCGATGTTCTGGATGGCGTTGCAGCGAATCCAGGCTCGCCACTGAACCCGTCTGCCACCAACATCGTCTTCGACGTGATCGGCCCTTACATCGAACAACTCCACCGTGTTATCGACGTAGCTCCGATCAAGTCGCAACCACTGAAAGTCGTGGTCGACGCCATGCACGGTTGTGGCGCGGGGATCATTCCGAAAGTGCTGGCAGGGGGTGCGATAGAAGTCACCGAAATTCGCTCTGACCCGAACCCGAACTTTCCCGGCATGGACCAGCCCGAACCGATCGCGCACAACCTGCGTCCGCTGTCGAAAGCGGTCCGTGAAACCGGGGCGGCCGTCGGAATCGCGCTCGACGGAGACGCCGACCGCGTGGGCATCATCGATGAAAACGGGCACTATCTCACAACCCTCCAGGTGTTTTCTCTGCTCACCGACCACTTCATGGGCAGGCGGGACCAGAAAGGCGGCGTCGCCTGCACAATCACCATGTCGTCGATGGTCGACAAGCTCTCCGCGCACTACGGCGCCCCGGTGTACAGGACGCCGGTCGGCTTCAAGTTCGTCGGTCCGGCCATGGTCGAAAACGACTGCTCGATGGGCGGCGAGGAGAGCGGGGGCTACGCCTTCAGGGGACATGTGCCCGAACGCGACGGCGCACTGTCGGGCCTGTTGTTCCTGCAGGCTATGGTGATGAGCGGCAGGAAGCCGACGGAGTTGCTGCGCGAACTGCATGAGCTCGTCGGACCTCACACCTTCCAGCGCATCGATGTTTCCTACGACGAATCACAGCGTTCGTACCTCGCGGAAAAAGTGGCATCGGCGTCGCCCGACTCGCTCGGCGGTCTAGCTGTTGAATCAGACGATCGACGCGATGGCGTGCGCTTCAACCTGGCCGGTGGATCGTGGGCCGTCGCCCGCATGTCGGGCACCGAACCCCTCGTGCGCATCTATGCCGAAACGCCCGACGAAACATCTCTCGAGGCTGTACTGAACGATTTACGTTCAACTCTCGGTGTCTGATTCGTTCAGACGTAATTCAAGTTCGTAAAGCGTCCGCACCCGGGCCGGGCGAAAGTCTTTTTCAATTGCGTTGCCCCGTCGCGGGTCCCTTCGCGAATGCCAGTCGTATCGTCGAAGGCGCGATCATGTACACAGCGATATCGTTGGCCGCCCAGATCTTGCGTGTTAGGGTGCCGGGTAATGAGCCGCACATGCTGAGACCAGTGCGGGGAGACGATACCGGCATACGCGACAATCTGCGGGTTGCCTTTGGCCGGGTATAACAGGGGACAGCGTGATCAGCACAAAAAAGTATCTTCCTCTGGCGGCGGTCGTCGCACTGCTAATACTTGCAAACTGCACAACGGAAGAAATCGCGGCCACAAATCCAGCGCCAACGGCGACCTCAACTTCGATACCGGCCGCAACGGCCACGGCGGAACCGACTGCTCCGGCAGAGCGAACGGCCACGACCGGGCCAACGCTTACAACAGCTCCGGCAACACCGACGCAAATGCCAGGTTCCCCGGTCCCGCAGGAGCCCGACGCCAGCGCGGCAACCGGTGAGGACTCAGACCCGAGACGGGGCGGCGTTTTCAATACGCTGTGGAGCGACCCCCCAACGCTCGACCCGCACGTGGTGACGGACGGTACTTCACTTGAAATCGTTATTGAGATTTTCTCCGGACTGGTACACCTCGGCCCGGACACGTCGAACCCGTTCGAGCCCGACCTCGCCGAATCATGGTCGATCTCCGGGGGCTCGACGGTATACGTGTTCAAACTCCGCAACGACCTGAAATTCTCCAACGGCGACCCCGTCACTGCACAGGACTTCAAGTGGTCGTTTGAACGTGCCGCCCACCCGGACACCGCATCGACAATCGCAGGGGAAATTCTCGGCGATATCGTGGGAATACAGGACATTATCGAAGGGAACGCCACCACGGCCTCAGGCATCGAGGTAATTGACGAGCGGACCCTCCGCATCACGATCGACGCTCCCAAGGCCTATTTCATCGCCAAGTTGACCTATCCGACCGCGTTCGTCCTCAATCGCAAAAACGTCGAGTCCGCAGGCGACAGTTGGACCGACGACCCGGTAGGCACCGGCCCGTTCGTGCTCAAGGAATACAGGGTCGGTCAGCGGATCAGAATTGCACGAAACGACAATTACTGGGGTCGGGCCGCATACCTGGACGAAGTCGTGTTCAACCTCGCCGGCGGCGTCGCTATGGCAATGTACGAGAACGACGAAATCGACGTGACGGGTGTCGGGTTTAACGACCTTGACCGTGTTCAGGACCCCACCCAGGAAATCAGCAACGACCTTGTCGACGTACCGGCGGACTTTGGAATCTCTTACATCGGGTTCAACCTTGCCGAGGCGCCATTCGACGATGCGAACTTCCGCCGGGCCCTGAACCATGCCGTCGATAAACAACTCATTGCCGAGCAGGTCTTCCTGAACCAGGTCAAGCCCGCGTCCGGCATCATCCCGCCCGGCTTCCCTGGCTACTCGCCCGAGATCAGTGGGCTCGAATTCGATCTTGAACTCGCACAGGACCTGCTCGCGCAGTCTGCTTACGCCGACCCCGAAACGCGTCCACGAATTGTCATTACGGAGCCCGGCACCGGCGGTACACCCAGTCTGACGACCCGGATCGTCGCCGAAATGTGGCTCCGGAACCTTGGCGTGGAAATCGAGATCCAGCAGGTTGACTGGGCAACCTACCTCGATGACCTCTACAGGGGGCGACTGCAGGTATGGGGCGGGCTGTCATGGCAGGCCGATTATCCAGACCCCCAGTCATTTTTAGACGTTCTGTTCCGTTCGGACAGTTCAATCAACCATGGCGGATACTCGAATATCCAGGTTGACGAATACTTGATCGCCGCACAGATCGAACAGGACCGCGTCAGGCGGATCGGGTTGTACAACGATGCCGAACAGCTGATCGTGTCCGACGCGGCCTGGCTGCCACTCTGGTGGGGTGTCGGTTCGAAAGCTCTCGTGAAGCCCTGGGTGGAGGGCTACAAGTTCTCATCGCTTTCAGTTGGCAAATACAAGGATGTCTGGATCAACAGGTAATTTCTGGCCTGTAACGAGAACTGCCGTTGTTGCTGCACGAGCGTTTGCTTCGAATCAGGCCAGGAAACCTGTGAACGTGCCCACCCTGCAGCTTCGAGCCATACGCCTGCGCAACTGTTAGCTGCAGTCCGAATCACCACTGAACGCCTGGCCGCCGCACCAAAACTGCGACCACCAGGCTGCGGCTCGGCTTCATCGAATCAGAGAAGTGCTCACCTGCCGCAGGAAACGTGGCTGTGCCTGCGTCCGCGGCTCGGCACCACCGACTCAGAGAAGTGCTCACCTGCCGCAGGAAATATGGCTGTGCTTGTGGCTGCGGCTCGGCCTCATCGAATCAGAGAAGTGCTCACCTGCCGCAGGAAATGTGGCAATGCCACTGGTACCGAGGGTGGGATTCGAACCCACACGCCCTTGCGGGCAGAGGATTTTAAGTCCGCCGCGTCTGCCATTCCGCCACCCCGGCCCAAAACTTTG
>JADFLG010000028.1 GCA_022564545.1 Chloroflexota bacterium
CGCATATGCGATCACGATCCTTGTCAGCACGGCAAGGATTTTTTTGTGCCCGTGAACTGGCCAGAAAGAAACGGGAGCAAGCGTGGCGAACGAGGTCGATAGAGTCCTGCTGACCGGGGACGATATCAGAAGGGTGCTGGCGAGGATTTCGCATGAGATTCTCGAACAGAATCGCGGTGCCCGTGACCTTGTGCTGGTTGGGCTGGTTACGCGGGGAGTCCATTTAGCCCGGCGCCTGGCGGACAACATTGAAAAGTTCGAAGGCTTTGCCCCGACCGTCGGCTCGCTCGACCCCAGACTGTGGCGAGACGACCCTGACAGGGCCTCGGGTCAGCCGCTCCAGCCATCCGAAATTCCAACAGAAGTGACCGGTCGCCCGGTCGTGATCGTCGACGATGTTTTGTACACCGGTCGAACTGTGCGCGCCGCTATGGAGGCGTTGCTGGATTTCGGTCGGGCCAAGCGAATCCAGCTCGCCGTACTGGTCGACCGCGGGCACCGCGAACTTCCGATACGTCCCGACTTTGTCGGCAAGAACATCCCCACTGCCCGGGGCGAGCGCGTGCAGGTCCGGATTACCGAGACAGACGGCGAAGACGCGGTGATTCTGGGACGTGAGGGCTAATGGCAAAACCACTGACAACCTCTACTAGAACCGGCAGGACGGTAACCAGAACGGGAACCGCGACGAATCAGGCCGACATGATGGCCGAACCGCGCCGTCACCTCCTTGATCTGGACGACCTCGCGGCATCTGAAATCGAAGGGCTGCTCAACAGCGCCGAGGGGATGCGGGAAATAGCGGGCCGGGATATTCGCAAGACGCCGGCACTTCGGGGCAAGACAATCATTACGTTGTTCTTCGAGAACTCAACGCGCACACGCGTGTCGTTCGAGCAGGCAGGGAAAATCCTTGGTGCCGACGTGATCAACGTGACGGCCTCCGCCAGCAGTGTGTCGAAGGGTGAATCGCTGCTGAATACGGTGAAGACGCTCCAGGCGATGCAGATCGATGCCCTGGTCGTGCGCCACCCGCACTCGGGCGCCCCGTATTTCATTGCGAACCACACCGATGCTGCGGTGATCAACGCGGGTGACGGAACACACGCCCACCCGACGCAGGCGCTGCTCGATCTTTTTACCGTCAGGAAACATATTGGCGATCTGGCGGGCAAGAAAATAGCGATAGTTGGCGACATCCTCTACAGCCGGGTGGCGCGCTCCGACATCATTGCCTTTCAGAAGATGGGCGCAGAAGTGGTTGTTTCTTGCCCGAACACGCTGTTGCCGGACGAGTGGGAGCCGGGCTCGACTCTCGGCGATGAAACCGGTTTCGGCGGTTTGCAACTTGCCCGGACGGTGGATGAAGCCGTTGAGGGCGCCGACGTGGTCATGGCGCTGCGAATCCAGCAGGAACGCCAGGACGCCGGTCACCTTCCGAGCCTCCGTGAGTACTCCGAGAGGTGGGGCATCAACGCCCGAAGAATGGCGATGGCGAAAGAGGGCGCGCTGTTGATGCATCCGGGGCCGATGAACGAGGGCGTCGAGATTGCGTCCGATGTCGCCCACGGAGCCCAGAGCGTGATCGAGGAGCAGGTCAGGAACGGAGTGGCGGTCCGAATGGCGGTGCTCTACGCCCTTTGCGCCCCGGGCAGGTCGTCACGCAACGGTGCTGGCAATGAAAAGTAGTTCGAAGTCGATTGTTGGTCGGTTTCCGGTCTTCAGGGCCAGAAAAGGAAACGCTCTTGGCGGCCAGAAATAAGCTGGCAATAACGGGCGGTAGGGTAATCGACCCGGCACAGGGAATCGACCGGATAGCAGACGTCCTGATTTCGGATGGTGTGATCGAAGAAGTCACCGACAGGTCGAACGGCAAGGCACCAGAGGATTACGAACAGATCGATGCTTCCGGTCTGATCGTGACGCCCGGTTTTGTCGATCTCCACACCCACCTGAGGGAGCCCGGTCAGGAGTGGAAAGAGACGATCGCAACGGGTACACGTGCCGCCGCCCAGGGCGGGTTTACCACCATTTGCGCCATGCCGAACACGGACCCTGTGCAGGACACGGCGAGCGTTATCGATGATGTGATGCGCAGGGCCGTAGCTGATGGAGTGGTGAGGGTGTTGCCGATTGGCGCGATTTCAGTTGGCCAGAAAGGAAAGCTCCTGGCCCCGATGGGTGAGCTTGCCGATGCGGGGGTGATTGGATTTTCAGACGATGGCAACCCTGTAACCGACGCCAACCTGATGCGGCAGGCGCTGGCCTACTCGGTCGACCTCGGACTCCCGATCATCAACCATGCCGAAGACAGGCAAATTGGCGCTGGCGGCGTGATGAATGCGGGGCCAGTAGCCACAAGACTGGGCCTCGCAGGTTTGGCACCCGAGGCCGAAACGACAATGGTTGCCAGGGACCTGCAGCTCGCTGGATTGACCGGTGCAAGGCTCCACATCCCACATATTTCGACAGTTGGCTCGATAACGGCACTCCGCTCGGCGAAGGAACGCGGGATCGACGTCACTGCGGAAGTAACCCCACATCATTTGACGCTTACCGACGACTGGGTTTACGGCCAGAAAGGCGAAGTTCCTGAGCGCGTCGGACCGGAGAGCTACGACACCAACACCAAGGTCAACCCGCCGCTGCGCAGCCGCGCAAATGTCGATGCAGTGGTCGAAGCGCTGCGCGATGGGCTGATCGACATTGTGGCCACCGACCACGCTCCGCATGCAGCGACCGACAAGGTCTGTACCTACGACGAAGCGGCGCACGGTATCAATGTACTTGAGACGGCCTTCTCATCGGTCTTCAGCCTTGTCGATTCTGGAAAGATCTCTCTCGGGCGGCTGATCGAGTCGCTAACGGCAGGTCCCGCGGCCATTCTGGGGCGTGAGTTCGGCACACTGAAAAAGGGATTTGCGGCCGACGTCACACTGATAGATCCCGGCAGGAAGTGGACCGTGAACCCCGAGGCGTTTGCCTCGAAGAGCGTGAACAGTCCCCTGGCCGGAGTTGAACTTACCGGCCGGGTGGTCACAACGATTTATCAGGGGGGGACGGTGTTCGATTTGAGGGCCAACGCATGAGTGACGTGCGCGGTCCAATGTACCTGATCCTCGAAGACGGTTCTGTTTACGCGGGTCAGAGGCTCGGTGCCGAGGCCGAGACGACTGGGGAAGTGGTTTTCAACACCTCGATGACCGGTTACCAGGAAATGCTCACCGACCCTTCATATGGCGGGCAGATTCTTGTGCCGACCTATCCGATGATCGGCAACTACGGCACGAGTGAAGCTGATGTCGAGTCAAACCGGGTGCAGGTCGATGGCTTCGTAGTGCGAGAAGACTGCGATGAGCCGTCACATCCGCTCTCAGAAGGCACTATCCACGAGTATTTGTTGAAAAACGAGATACCGGGCGTTTCGGGTGTCGATACGCGGGCGGTGACGCGAAAGCTGCGGTCGGCAGGCGTCATGATGGGCATCATAACGCCGCGGGAAGACGTTTCGGCAGCGCTCGACGTTTTATCCAGAGCCCCCCGCTACGGCGAGTTCGATGTGGTTGGCAAAGTTTCAACCAAAGAGACTTATCCGTGGCAGGGCGACGCCGGCGAGCAGTCGCGCGCTTACTACGACCTTCGGGGCAGGGCACGACAGGGCGGCATGGGTCGTGTAGTGGAGGCCGAGGATTCCGGACGCGGAGGCGCTGACGGCAACCTGCTAAAGGTCGTCGTCGGCGATTACGGGGTGAAGCTGAACATCCTGCGGTCGCTCAGGGCACGTGGTTGCGAGGTGGTCGTTGTCCCCGACGATGCATCGGCTGAAGAAATCCTGGCCCATGACCCGGACGGTGTGATGCTGTCGCCGGGGCCGGGCGATCCCGTATTGCTGGAACGCTCGGTCGAATCGGCGAAGGGCCTTGCGGGCAGGGTCCCGATGATGGGTATCTGTCTGGGCCACCAGGTGATCGCCCGGGCGTTCGGTGCGAGCACGTTCAAGCTGCATTTCGGCCACCGGGGCGGTAACCAGCCGGTGAAAGACCTCGAAACGGGCAGGGTTTATGTCACGGCCCAGAACCACGGTTACGCCGTCGTTGCCGACGGACTCCCTGATGGTCTGGAAGTCAGTCACATCAATTTGAACGACAACACGATCGAGGGACTTCGCCACAGGGACCTGCCGATCATGACGATCCAGTACCACTCCGAGGCGTCGCCGGGACCGCACGACAGCGAGTATCTGTTCGACCGGTTTGTGAGCATGGTCCGGGCGGGCCGTCAGGTTTCTGCTGCCAGTGGGAGCCGGGGATGAGGGCTGTGGACGAATCCCTTCTCCCCGGGGAGAAGGCCAGGTTGAGGGGAAAGTTATCGACATAGGCAAGACTTCTCGACTCACTCAACTCGCACGGCGTCTACGTGTGAACCAAAGTGACGCAGAGAAGAAGTTGTGGCGAGCTATTCGTTCAAATCAGGTATTTGGAGCGAAGTTTAAAAGGCAGGTTCCTGTCTCTCCATATATCGTCGATTTCTATTGTGAAGAAGCGAACCTTATCGTAGAGGTTGATGGTGGTCAGCACATGGAACGCATCGAGGAAGATGAAGTGCGAACACAGTTCCTGGAGCGCCGTGGAAATAGGGTTGCCAGGTTCACCAATATTGACGTGTTGACCAATCTGGAAGGCGTGTTGGAAGTTATTGGGCAGAGGGTTAACGAACGGCGATGAATTCCTTCGGAAGGCTATTGTCTACACAGCGATTATCCCCTCACCCCAACCCTCTCCCCGAGGAGAGGGGGCTCGGACACGCCACGAAATAGCACGTATGAACTGGAGATTTGATTGACGAGTGCGCCGGGCAAAAAGCAAACAACGCCCATGCCTAAGAAAGTACTGGTAATCGGTTCGGGACCGATCGTCATCGGGCAGGCCGCAGAGTTCGATTACGCCGGTACACAGGCGTGCCGCTCCCTCAGGGAAGAGGGCGTCGAGGTCGTGCTGGTCAACTCCAACCCGGCCACGATCATGACCGACGAGGACATGGCCGACCGCATTTATATCGAACCCCTCACGGTGCCGGTGCTCGAGCGAATCATTGAACGGGAACGGCCCGACGGCGTACTTGGCACCTTCGGCGGGCAGACCGGTCTCAACCTGGTGGTGGACCTCCATAAGCAGGGCATTCTTGACAAGTACAACGTCAGAGCGCTTGGCACTTCCATCGAATCGATCGAGATGGCCGAGGACCGCGAGCTGTTCCGTGAACTGCTTGAACGGATCGGCGAACCGGTCCTTCCCTCGTTCGCAGTTGAAACCGTAGAAGATGCCGTCGAGGCAGCGAAGAAAATCGGCTACCCGGCTGTTATCCGTCCGGCCTACACGCTGGGTGGAACAGGTGGCGGCATCGCCATGGACGAGGACGAACTGCGCAAGATTGCGACCGGCGGAATCGCGGCCAGCAGGGTCGGACAGATACTCGTCGAGCGTTCACTCCTCGGTTGGAAAGAGATCGAATACGAAGTAATGCGGGACGGCGACGGCAACGTCATCACCATTTGCAACATGGAAAACCTGGACCCAATGGGGGTTCACACCGGCGACTCGATCGTCGTGGCGCCCAGCCAGACCCTCAACGACAAGGACTACCAGCGTTTGCGCACCGCATCGCTGAACATCATTACTGGTCTCGACATCAAGGGTGGCTGCAACGTGCAGTTGGCCTATCGACCCTCCACAGTGGTCGCAGAAACGCTGGACGAAGGCGCCGGGTACGACGACGACGGTCCGATGTACTACGTGATCGAGGTGAACCCCCGGGTCAGCCGGTCGTCGGCCCTCGCTTCCAAGGCGACGGGTTACCCGATCGCTCGCGTCGCGGCAAAGATCGCACTTGGTAAGACACTCGATGAAATATCAAACGCCGTCACCCGGAAAACGACCGCGGCGTTTGAGCCCGCGCTCGATTACTGTGTCGTCAAGATCCCGCGGTGGCCCTTCGACAAGTTTCCAATGGGCGACCGCTCGCTTGGAACGCAAATGAAGGCGACAGGCGAGGTGATGGCGATTGACCGCACGTTCGAGGCAGCGTTGCAGAAGGCAGTGCGGTCGATGGAAAATGGTCGCGGCTCGCTGCTCTGGGAGAATCCTGATTGGGGAACAGACGGCCCACCGGACCTGCGCGCCGATGACGACCGGCTCTGGAAGCTGGCAGCTGCGATTCGCGGTGGTCGTACCGCCGAAGATGTGTCGCAGGAAACAGGCATCGATCCCTGGTTCACACGCGCCATTGCCCGCATCATCACGATGGAGCGCGAACTGCTTGCCGAGGAGCTGGCGCCCGACCTGATGCGCCGCGCAAAGCGGATGGGCTTCTCGGATGCTCAAATCGGCTCGCTCGCTGACTACCTTCCCGAGCAGGTCCGCACGATGCGCAAAGAATGGGGACTCAAGCCGGTTTACAAGATGGTCGACACATGTGCCGGTGAGTTCGAAGCCGTCACGCCGTATTTCTACTCGACTTATGAGCAGGAGAATGAAGCTGTTCCGTTGGAAGACGATGTGGCGATCGTTCTTGGCAGCGGCCCAATCCGGATCGGGCAGGGAATCGAGTTCGACTACTGCTCGGTGCATGCTGCGTGGGCGCTTCAGGCGTCGGGTGTCAGGGCCGTGATGATCAACTCGAACCCGGAAACGGTTTCGACCGACTTCGACACATCGGACAGGCTGTATTTTGAACCGCTCGATGAAGAGAGCGTCCGGGACATCATCGAAAACGAGAGCACAGGTTCTTCGATCCCTCCGACGATGGTGCAGTTTGGCGGGCAAACTGCCATCAACCTGTCGCAGGTGCTGGGCGTGGCAGGCCTCCCCGTGCTCGGGTCCAGCCCCGATGTGATCGACCTGGCTTCGGACCGCGGCCGGTTTGAAGATGTCACCCAGCGTCATGGCCTGCCCCAGCCCCCGGGCGGAATGGCGTCCAATGTCGAGTCTGCGCTGCAGGTTGCGAACAATGTCGGATACCCGGTCCTTGTGCGGCCAAGCTATGTTCTGGGCGGTCGTGCAATGGAGATCGTGCAAACTCCCGCTGAATTGCTGCGCTATTTTGAACGGGCCACAAGCGACTTCCGCGGCCAGACGATTTTGATCGACCGCTACCTGACCGGCCTCGAGGTTGAGGTCGACGCGGTATGTGACGGTGAGGACGTGCTGATCCCCGGAATCATGCAGCACATCGAACGTGCCGGTGTTCATTCGGGCGATTCGATGGCCGTCTATCCCGCCCAGTCACTGACCGAGGCCGAGGTCGAAACGATAGTCGATTACACACGCCGGATCGGACTTGCACTCGGCATTGTCGGCCTGATGAACATCCAGTTCGTCGTGGCAGGCGGCGGCGCTTACCGTGGTTTCGGCCAGGCCAAAAGTAGTCATAACGGTTCTGGCGGCAACCCCGAGATATACATTATCGAAGTCAATCCGAGGTCGTCACGGACCATTCCGTTCATATCCAAAGTCACCCGCATTCCGATGGTCCGAATTGCTACGGGAGTCATGCGAGGCAGGACGATCAGGCAGCAGGGCTTTGAAGGCGGGCTGGCGAAGAAACGAAACCTGGTCGCAGTAAAGGCCCCGGTGTTTTCGATGTCGAAATTAGCCGGTGTTGACACATTTCTTGGACCGGAGATGAAATCGACCGGTGAAGTCATGGGCATCGACACCACGTTTGAAGGTGCGGTGACCAAGGCCCTGCTGGGATCGGGCCTCAACATTCCTGAAGGCGCGGCCGTGCTGTTGAGCATTGCCGATCCCGATAAGGCCGACGCCCTTGGCCTTGTGCGCACGCTCGATAGGGCGGGCCATGCCATTTACGCGACGAGCGGGACGGCTGAGATGATTCGCGCTGTCGGCGTTAAGGTAACAGAGGTTGAAAAACGCCTGAGTATCGGTGGCAGGACAGTTGTCGACATTATTGAAGACGGCACGGTGGGCGCCGTGGTCAATACTGTGACCGGCGACCGGACCACCATGCAAGACGGCTTTCTGATTCGCAGGTCGGCAGTAATGCAACATATCCCGTGCTTCACGTCGATCGACACGGCGCGTTGTGCTGTGGAGTCGGGAGGCGCTGTCGAAAGCGCCCTGGGTGGGCAGGGCTACAACGTAAAGACGCTCGCCGAGTACCTGGATGGATAGCTGTTAAGAGACCATTTCGAAACACTCTGCCAGGCCAAGGTGTCAAATTGAACTTTCCATTCAACCCTGCATTCGTCTTTGGCTCCCAATGGGAGGGGATCAGGTAGACGAGCATGTGTGGCTAATTCCCTCTCTCTGGGGAGACGGATGCCCACCTGTGGGCGCAGCTGAGGGGAAAGTTTTCGACAATGGTGTCGATGCCGTCGAAAGCGAACGTGTCGGTGTCGGACCCGCCCTGCAGTCGTTTCAGCCCGCCTGCGATGGAAACGCTTTCGCCCAGCTTCAAGCGTAAAAAAGCGTCAAGTTGTTCTGAGAGTTTCGACATGCCTTCTCGGGGAGAGCTCAAGGGATACCTTGCTTCGCCGGTTGGGGCTCCGCCGTTCGTGGTTGTCACTATTACGACCTGTCGGTTCTAGGACGAGGTGGACCGCCCGTCCTGCACCTCGTAATCGATAATCTGCCAGAGACCGTCCTGTTTGATTAGATGGAACACGGCGGACCATTCCTCACCGTCTGCAGTCGTAAACCGGCCTTTTACTTCAGCGGTCTCGTTCTCAACATCTGTTGACCAGGACCTGTTGGCCTCGTTAAGAGACGAGGAACGACCCTTCCAGGCTTCCACGAATTCAGGGAAGGACAGCCGAAGTCTGAGATCTGGGTGAAACTTTGAGTAGGCGGCCTCGAAGTCGTTCGCTTCGACCGAAGCGATAAAGGTTTTCGCGGCCGACAACGGTGCCGGCGCGACTGTCAAAAAGTAGATTGCCACCCCGAGGACCGCAGCGAAGAATATGCCCACGCCAACCAGCAGGTATTTGCTCATGTCGAGTCACAGTGTCGCAGCTTGCCAGACGCCGTTTGGCCCGCCGACATGCGCAACAACCTGAACAGAGACGAGTTGAGCGATCTGATGACAAACAAAAAACCCTGCCGCCGGCAGGGTTTTCAGGTAGTTCGTCGAGTAAGAGTCAGGGCCGTGAGGCGCTGATCGAGAGCCATAGCCTGGGAATTGTCTTGAGGTTCATTTCATCCCAGATTTCTCTGAGTCCCTTTTGCAGTGCTTCCCGTCCCGAATCCAGCGGCACGCCCGGCATTACACCCTCTATCCAGTCTGAGAACCCGGAAATGTGGTACCAGCCTTCGTGCGGAACTTCGACCCGATTCAAATCGTTCACTTCAATTTTGAATCCAGCATTTTCAACAAATTCGACGTATTGATCGGCCGTGAGCTGAACCCGTGATTCGACCCTCGCTGCCTTGTTGGCAGAGAGACCGTGTTCGCGCTTGAGAATACGGAGCGAACGCATCATCCACTTGCGGAAGAACTCATGGCTGTCGGGCGGGTGAGACCCATCGAAAAACGAGGTGTTAAAGGCGAATATGCCGTTTGGTGAAAGTTTTTCTTTTATCTGCGCCAGTAGCCCCGGCTTGTCGGGGACGTAGTGGATCGAATTGCAGTAAACGATTGCGTCGACGCGCTCTTTCACGGCGTCGGCCAGGTTCTGGACTTCTGAGTGGACGTACTTGATCGCCACATCTTTGCGTTCGCCAATATCTTCTGCTGCCGCTTTCAAAGCCGAAGTCGAATGGTCGACAGCGTAGATGACAGTGTCTTTCGCTGATTGGAGCCGCTCGAGAATGAGCTTTGTCACCCCGCCTGTGCCGCACCCGAGATCGACAATCCTCCGCTGCCTGCCGACTTCAGCCAGGTCGAGCAGGCGGGCATTGACCTTTGTGTAGAACGGAAGGTTGGAGAAGGTCGTGAAGGAGTATTCTTCGCTCGCTGTGACCAAAATCGTGCCTCATGCCCCACCGCAGCCGCGGTGCTGATTCAAATACAGTCCGATCGGACCTGTTACGTCGGAAGGCCGTAACTTCTGAATTCTATCAGAGCCAGAGTTTCTCACCAGGCAAATCCTCGAGCGTTAATGACACGTCGTTCAGTTCAGGTCGCACTTTTGTTGACGATCGCGCTGTTGCTTGCATCGTGTGGCGGGAACAGTTGCAACTCAGGGAATTCTGATAACAGGGCACCGCTGATTTTCGCCGCGGCTTCGCTGGCCGACGTGCTCGGCGAGGCTGCGGAAATGTACGAAATCGACACCGGGAAACGCGTTGATTTTAGTTTCGGCGGGTCGATAGCCCTGGCGAACCAGATTGCCTTGCTGGGCGCTCCCGCCGACGGGGTCTTTTTCGTTGGCGAAAAACCCGTGGCGACCCTCATGGAAGCGGACCTCCTGCCGGTTGACGATCGGGCCATCGGGCTGTCGAACAAGCTGGTGGTTATCGGTCTTGAACGTGAAGGACCGCTGGGGTCGCTGAACGAGCTTGCAGCCAGAAAAGCCCGGGTAGCGATCGGCGATCCGGCGCTGGCCCCGGCAGGTGTATATACCCGGCAAGCGCTCATATCGGCAGGAATCTGGACCGAAATTTCGGATCGCGCTATTTTTGCTTTCGACGTACGGGCCGCAATGGCGGCTGTCGAGTCGGGCAACGTTCGATACGGGATCGTTTATCGAACGGATGCCGCCAGTTCAAGCTCGATATCAATTCTTTACGAAATAGAAGGTGGGCACGCCCAGATTGAGTACATCGGGAGCGCCTTGACGGGAGCCCCGAACTCAGCACCCGCCGAAGAGTTCCTGGAATACCTCGCGAGCACGCCAGAAACCCGTACCCTGTTTGAATCCGCGGGCTTCTCTCTGACAGTTCCCATGCTCGATGCCCCGTAGGAATCGACACGCAACACCAGGCTGCCGGGTCCCAGACCGCCGAGTCCCAACCCTTCTTCAATGAACTCAGATATCTCGATAGTTGCGTTGTCACTCCAGACCGCCATTGTGGCAACCGCGGTGACATTGCCTCTCGGGATGTTTTTTGCCTGGCTCCTGGTGCGGAAAGATTTTCGGGGTAAGTTCGCCCTTGACGTTTTGGTTTCGCTCCCGCTGGCGCTGCCTCCGGTAGTCATTGGATACGTCCTGCTCTGGGCTGTGGGAAGTAACGCATGGCTGGGCCAACTGAGCGTATCGTTGTTCGGGTCGACCATTGCGTTCACCTGGTTCGCCGCCGCCCTGGCCGCCGCGGTGGTTTCGTTTCCACTCGTTGTCAGGTCGTTTGCGGCTGCACTTGCCGGTGTTGACCCGAGACTGGAAATCGCCGCCCGAGGACTGGGCGCCGGCCCGGCCCGGACCTTCGTCACGGTGACGTTGCCGCTTGCGTACCGCGGCGTCATAGCGGGTGTGTTGCTCGGTTTTGTTCGGGCATTGTCTGAGTTCGGCGCGACCATCGTTGTTGCCGGCAACATTCCGGGCCGCACACAGACCATACCATCGGCGATTTTCACGCGAATATCGACAGGTGACACCGACGCAGCCTGGCGCCTTGTGATCGTTTCAGTAGTGATCGGAATAGCCGCGCTCGCAATCCATAACTGGCTGCTGAAGCGCTCGGGCCCCGGATATGCCCGTCAGGGCGGGTCCAACTGATGATTTCATTCGACCTACAGCTGAGCCGCTCCGGCTTCTCCCTTGATGTCAGCGGAGTATTCGACGACGGAATAACCGCGATATTCGGACCTTCAGGTGCCGGCAAATCGACCCTGTTGAACTGCATCGCGGGCTCGCTCCGTCCGGACGGCGGTTGGATCGAACTTGATGACAGGGTCCTGTTTTCGAGCGCTGAAGCCACCCGGGTAGCCACCTGGACAGCGCCTGAAAAACGTCGAATCGGGACCGTTTACCAGGACGGTGCCCTGTTTCCACACCTCGATGTCCAGCGCAACATCGAGTTCGGGTACAGGCTGATTCCAGAATCAAGCCGCAGGTTCGACCCGCTGGAACTTGCCGAGTTCTTAGGCCTTTCGGGACTTTTGAGTCGAAAACCGGCCGAATTGTCGGGCGGCGAGCGCCAGCGGGTGGCGATTGCTCGTGCACTCGCGATATCGCCAAATCTGTTGCTGCTGGATGAGCCCCTCGCTTCCCTCGACGCCGCTCGACGGGGATCTGTTCTCAACTACTTGAAACGCGTGCACGTCGAGTTCGAGATCCCGATGATCTATGTGTCCCACTCGGTAACAGAGGTGGTGTCGATCGCTTCGAAGGCAATGTTGTTGCGTGAAGGCAGGGTTGCCGGATTCGACCGGCCTTCGGCGTTGCTCTTGCGTGCTGCCGCGATGGGCAGTGTGGTTGGCGCAGACCCGGATGCCGCAGGCCCAGATGCCGCAGGCACGCCAACGGACCGTTTTGAAAACATTCTCGATGGTGTAATTGGCGAATCGACCGACCACTCGACAATCGTACGGGTTGGCGACATCGAAATATCGACCCGTCGCCAGAATCGAAACCCTGGCGACAGTGTCGTCGTTTCACTTGGCGCAAGCCAGATAATCCTGGCCGCGTCAAGGCCGGTAAATCTCTCTGCCAGGAACATCGTGAAAGGCATGGTGGTGGAGGTCTGGTCAAGCGGTGGCATGGTGTTCACCGAGATCGATGCTGGCCCGAAATTTATTGTTGAAATAACTGAAAATGCAATGAGTGAACTTGGAATAACAGTTGGTAACGAAGTATTTTTAGTGTTCAAATCAAGCAGCGTCGACGTGTTCGACGCCTGAGTGACGAAATCCCCAGGCCACTCCGCATGAAACGATATTCAACGGTCGCCATATTGATTGCCACGCTGGCAGTTATGGCAGCGTGTTCATCTGATCCTGAGCCGACTGCCACGGCTGTGCCGACCGAGACCCCCCCGCCGACCATAAGCCCGGACCTGTCGGCCGCGATCCCAGACGCCGCTGAGGTCGACCGCAAGACGGCGATGTTGCTTGGCATCGATTTGCACCGGCAGCTGTGGAGTACCCGGCCCACCAGCAACTACAAGTTCGGGTTCCAGTGGAATGTCGGCGATTACGCCTATCAAAGGGCAAATGTCCAGGTCCGGGTAATCAAGGGTGAAATATCCGAGGTCCGGTGGGCCGACAATGCCGTCAAAACGGACGGGACCGAACCCGAGGGGTTCGTAGTGCCCGACGAGCCAAACATCGAGGATTACTACAGTATCGACGATCTGTTCGAGGTGATATCGGATGCCATCGACAGTGATCCGGGACAGGTCACCCTTGGCTTCGACTCTGTCTTCGGTTTCCCTACCAACGTGTCGATCGAATTCGCTCCCGACAGCCCCCATAAGGACGTGTCGTTCTTTGCTGCCCAGTTAGTTCCCATCCCGGGGCCGCCCGAATAATCAGGTGTTTGGCGCCGGACGTGCAGAGGCGCACCCCCTTGA
This sequence comes from Chloroflexota bacterium, assembly GCA_022564545.1. Lineage (GTDB taxonomy): Bacteria > Chloroflexota > Dehalococcoidia > Lucifugimonadales > Lucifugimonadaceae > Lucifugimonas. The sequence continues at coordinate 13,467 of JADFLG010000028.1, forward strand.
TGCCATCGGTGCTCCGCGGGACACACCGGGGCATGAGTTGCCGGGCGATGGACGTCACTGCGAGGCGTCCGATGACCCGTTCGCCAGGTTCAGGGCCGGCGTGGCGATCGGTCTCCAGAGCACGACATCCCCCTGAAATCTGCAATTAGCCGTGCTGACGGAGAAAACGTGGCACGCGACCCCTGCCACGGGTCCCTCGACTCCGCCGACCCCGCTCGGGACGCGTTGCAGCGCGCCAGTGCCGCGCCGCGATGGTCGGGAAGATAAGAGGTCACTGGCCGGTATTTAATCGGCCGGTCGGGCACAGGTCGAGCAGGACGCAGCCATGACAGAGCGGATCTAACTTGTGGCACACCCGCACTGCGTGCCCGTCGATTTGTGCATGGAGTTCGCCCCATAATTCGAGATCGGGTTCCAGCCGGCTGCTGAACAATCGCTGGTAATCGGAGTATCGGCTGCCATCGACATGCCAGCCCAGCCGGTCGACCAGCCTGCGGGTGTAGGCGTCGATTACGAAACTGGGCTTTTTCGCTGCATAAAGGATGATGTCGTCAGCCGTTTCCTCGCCGATCCCGTAGATGTCGAGCAGCCGGTGGCGTAGATCAGCCAGTTCGAGTTCGAAAAGATTTGCGTCGCTACCGGCGTATTCCTTCACAATCACTTCGGCAAACGCCTTGAGTTTTTTCGTTTTGGTGTTGTAGTAGCCCGATGACCGAATCGTCTCTACGAGAGCGGTTTCTGGTATTTCGTGGACAGCCCGATACCCCCAGATTCCGGCGGTGTGCATGTTGCCGAGCGCACGTTCGGCGTTCTTCCAGGTTGTGTTCTGGACAAGAATCGCCCCGGCAACGATCTCAAACCCGCCAGTGTCGGCCCTGGCCGTACCGTATTTGCCGTATTTGACCGGCCACCAGTTGCGGCGTCCGTTTTTTCGAACCAGCCGGTCGTAAATTTCCAGCAGGTCGCTTCGGGCAGGAACGGTCATTTTTACTGACATGTGATGGCGGTTATTTTAAGAGAAGATCGATTTTCGGGCGTAAACCAGTATGCGATAATTGTGGTGGATATCGGTAGTGAAAATTCGGCGCCGTGAAGTTCGACTCCGGGGTCCGAGGCAAAAGGAGGCCGCCTTGCAGACAATGTTCGAGAAGCTCGACGCAGCGGCGGCCAAAATGAACAGCCTGGCCTGTGTCGGTCTCGACCCGACTCCCGAGCGCGTGCCGATCGACGACATCGCGGCCTTCAACCGCGCCATCGTCGATGCCACGAAGGACGTCGTATCCGCCTTCAAACTCCAGTTCGCTTACTACGAAGCGATGGGTATAGAGGGCATGAAGCTCCTGGAAAAAACGATCCAGTACATTCGGGATGTTGCCCCGGACCACGTGGTCATTGGGGACGGAAAACGCGGCGACATATTGATGACCGCCACCGCCTACGCTACGGCCATGTTCGAAATGTGGGATGTCGATATCGCCACTATCTACGCCTACCAGGGCAGCGATACGGTCGAGCCGTTCCTGCAGTATCCGGGGCGGGGCGTTTACATCGTGTGCCGCACCACCAACCCCAGTTCCAGGGATATCCAGGACCTCGTTATCGCCGGTACGGACGGCAGGACACAGGTGTTCGACCGGGTGGCGGAACTGGCCGACCGCTGGGCGGGGACCGAAAACGTGGGACTCGTTGTCGGTGCGACTTTCCCCGACGATCTGAGGTCCTTGCGTTCTCGCCACCCAGAACCGCACTTCCTCATCCCCGGGGTTGGCGCGCAGAAGGCAGATCCCGAGGAAACTGCCCGTGCCGGAGCCAATGAGAAGGGGGGTGGGTTCGTCATCAACTCGTCCAGGGGGATCATCTATGCGTCTCGAAACCCCGAAAACTTCGATTTTGAGGCCCGCAGGGCGGCGGCACTCTTGCGCGACCAGATAAACGATGCCCTGAAACCCAACGGCCTCAGCCCGCAGACGGTTTCGCTGGAGTAGGTGGCGGGCAAACGGCAATGACGAACGTGCCCTGGCGTGCCCCGTGGAGTTGCCCTTGCGCCCAGGTGTCCCGACTGTCCCGATTGCATCGGGAGGACACCCCCGGCGAGCAAAGGCGAAGTGCCGTTCTGTTCGTTACATGGCGGGCCGGTCGAATGGCAGGTACAACTGATGGCGGGAACTCCCTTTAACGTCGGCGACCGTATAACCCTCAAGAAGGTGCACCCGTGCGGCGGGCGCGAGTGGGATGTGTACCGCATCGGGGCCGATATCGGATTGAAGTGCCTGAATTGTGAACGGCGAGTGATGCTGACCAGGAAAGAGGTCGAGCGGCGGATGGTCGCCAGGACCATAGCAGAGGACGATGGTGAACAACCCGGCTGAATATCTACAGGATGAGTGTCGCCGCACACACTCTGTCGACGTTTGCTCAGTGTAAGCTTGAACTCGGCCGGCAGTGGCCCAGCTACTGGATTGTCGACTGTGTGCGGTGTGCCGCGCGACTATCTGGCGGCGCTGCAATTTGGCTGCGCGGCGGACTGGTGCGGTGATGGAGGCTCAGAACATGATGGAGCTTGTGATAGACAGCATTCGGGTCAGTTTGCTCAATCATCAACGCGTCGTAATTTTGAAGCAGAAAGACACCGACCGTTACCTGCCGATCTGGATTGGGCCGCCCGAGGCCGATGCCATCGCGGTCCGGTTACAGGAAGTATCCGTTCCACGACCGCTCACGCACGACCTGCTCCACAACTCGATAAAGGCCCTTGGCGGAGAGATTGACCGCATTGTCATATCGAGTATGGAGAACGATACGTATTTCGCCACCATCGTGGTGCGACAGGGCGATAAGATTGTCGAAGTCGATGCCCGTCCATCGGACGCGCTCGCCCTGGCCGTACGCGCGGGTGTGCAGATATTTGCCGCCCCGGAAGTGATGGAAAAATGTGGAGTTCGGCTCGACAAGGAGAGCGGACTCGCCATTGTCGGGGAAGACGACGATTCGCCGCAGAGCCATGCGCCGCATGGGGGAGAAGCTGGTGGCCCTGTAGGCAAGGAGGAGCGGGAGAAGCTCTCGGCGTTTTCGGACTTTATCGAATCGCTCGATCTTGGGGACCTCGAGTCGGATGCCGATTCCGGTGGTACGCCCGATTCGGGTGGGGATAAACCGGTCTCCGGAAAATAGCATCCCTGAAGTACAGAGTTTCAGGTGCGCTGTCCACAGAGACCATTAGCAGGTGGCGGGCACACCGCTACTGTCGTCATGTGTACCGAACGCGGTGCGACTTGCCCTCTTCCCGACTGCAGAAGGCCGTCTCAAAAATATCGAACATTCGCGACCTGACCTCGGGCGCGTCGATTTCGGTATTAACTGGAGTTTGGTTCCATTTTCAATATGTCCCCGCTGTCCAGGTGACGATACTATCGAGATAGCCTTCTACCGTCGGGAATAGGGCCGGGCGCGGGTTGGGAAGAGGGCGGAGGCCTGTGGCTCGGCGGTAAAACTTGAGGGATTTCGGGCAGAGCTGCAAACCTCTGAAACGGGTCGCAGATTTGGCTGGCCCGTGGATGAAATGTTACGAATTCGGACCGTTCGTGATAGCATGCACAATCGGTCATTGGAGCAGGGGATTACCTGTGTCGAGCACGCCAGAGCCGCCAAAATCATCGGGCGAAAGTGGTAGTTCACAGGAACGTGCCGAAGGTGGCTGGCCCGCAACAATGGCGTTGCTGGGGAAAGTGGGCGGCATCGGCTGGTTTGTCGGTGCGACCATTGCCCTGGGAGCCTATGGCGGACATTGGCTCGACGGACAATTTGACACGGCACCTGTCCTCCTCATATCGGGACTGGCGCTGGGCGTGGCGACGGCATTCGTTGGCATGATCCGGCTTTTAGGCGCGATACGCAGGGGGCGATAGCGGCCAGAGACAACGAAAGAGAACCAGGTACAAGTCGGTTGGGGAAGCTCTTCTCTAGTCCCAAACTCCTTGCCATCGCCATTGCCGCAGTAGCGGCGCTTCTGGTCTCCGTTGCCGGTGGAGCGCTTGGCGCATCTTTCGGGCTTGGATTCCTCGGCGGTCCCATCCCTTTTATCTCCGTCCCTGCCGAGCGCGTTGTCCTCCTGGGCAGTTACCCGCTGCTTAACTCGACGATAATGTTCTGGTTTGCGGGGTTAATCCTTGTCTTTGTCGCCTGGCGGGCCACCCGAAAAATGTCGGACGTGCCGACCGGGCTGCAAAACCTGCTCGAATCGGTCTACCAGTTCTTCGACGGAACGGCCGATGGCGTTGCCGGTGGCAAACCGAAATCGGGCCGCCGGTTCCTCCCCCTGATAACCACTATTTTCCTCGTGGTGCTAATGTCGAACTGGGTGGGAGTGCTCCCCGGAGTTGGCTCGATCGGTCGAGTGGAAACGATCGAGGAGTGGGTTGAACACCATGCAGAAGGCCTGGTCGGTGAAGTCGAGGAAGATCATCCCGGCTACAACGCTGAACAGGTCGAGGTAATCGCACTTGTTCGTCTGCTCGAAGAGGCCGGAAATGAAACATTCGTCGTCTTTGACGGAGTGTTCGTCCCGCTGGGTCGCGGCGAGCAGGCCCGTGCGCCGCTAAACACGATTATCAGCTATACCCCTGCCGACCTGCTTGCCATCGAAAGAGCCGTTGAGGCTGGCGAGGACCCGGCTAATATCGAGGCGCTCGAAAGCATCCACCACGATCTCGAAGCAGGCGTGGTTAAAGTCCCGTACACCTTCGATGAGGGCGGGAAAAACGAAAGTAGCTACAACTTCGTGGGGCAAAGGGCTGGGCTGCTCGTCCCGTACCTCCGTGGCGCGAGCACCGATATCAACACCACCCTTGCAATCGCCATAGTGGCGATGTTTACAGTTCAAATCTGGGGGTTCCGTGCACTCGGCGTGCGCGGCTACGGCGGCAAGTTTGTGGTCAACCCGTTCAAGAAGGGCCCGATTGCAACTTTCGTGGGTGTGCTCGAAGGATTTGGTGAACTGACACGAATGGTCAGTTTCACTTTCCGGTTATTTGGGAACATGTTCGCCGGAGAGATTCTGCTTATATCGATGGCGTTTCTACTCCCGCTTGTCGGAATCATCCCGTTCATAGGCCTGGAGTTATTCGTGGGCATTATCCAGGCGTTCATCTTCGCAATGCTCACACTTGTATTTGGCGTCATGGCGGTCGCGAGTCACGGTGATCACGATAGCCACGCGGAGGACCACTAAAACAGGCCTCTTATTTAAGGCGTGGTGGCGGCATGCAAAATCGTCGTGATTTGCCACCGACGCGAAGATTGAAGTTACCAGGAGAAATCAGTTGGAAGACGCAGTTATAGACCTGAAGCCGCTGGGCGCGGCAATAGCTATTGGTCTCGGTGCGCTGGGCCCCGGACTCGGCATTGGTCTGCTTGCGGGAAAAGCTTTGGAGGCCCTGGGACGGAATCCCGAGGCAGTCGGACCCATTCAGCAGAACATGATTCTGGGCCTGGCATTCGCAGAAGCCATCGCTATTTACGCGCTGGTTATCGCAATCCTCATCCTGTTCGTCTAGGAAAATCGGCAATCGCGTGGTCCCCAGAAAAGCCGGGTATGCCAGCATTACCGAAATCCAAGGTCAACGCCTGGATATGGAGAGCCACTAGCGGCCCGGCGACAACGGTAATAAACCGTCGGCCCGTCTTTCAGCCAATCTTGCAAAAGGAACGATTATGGATGCGCTTGGAATAACACTTCAGCAGTTGCTAACTCAGTTAGTCAGCTTCCTGATCCTGTTCTTCCTGCTTTACAAGCTGGCGTACGGCCCGATCGTGGGCATGCTCGACAGCCGGTCGCAGAAGATCAAGGAAAGCCTGGAGGCCGCCGAAACGGCGCGCCTCGAAGCGGCATCGTCGGCCGAGAAGGTGGAAGCCGAAATTGCTTCGGCCCACCAGGACGGTCAGAAGATCGTCGCAGAGGCCCGCGATGCTGCATCGAAGTTCCGGGAGCAGGAACAGGGGCGTGCACGCGAAGAGGTCGAGACCATGCTCGAGCGCGCACGCACCGAAATCGCACGTGAAAAAGTTGCGGCGATCGAAGAAGTCCGCAAGGAATTTGCGGGTTTAGCAGTCACCGCGGCGGAACGAATCGTCGAGGGAACGCTTGATGCAAAGGCCCATTCGACCCTTATCGACAGGGTTCTGGAAGAGGGCTTGAGCGCGAGGAAGAACTAGGGTCCATTTATTCTGGTGATTCAGGCAATCCAGAGGAACTCCGACTAGAAATGGCAGCAACCGCACGACGATACGCACAGGCAGCTTTCGAGCTGGCCAGGGAGCACGGCAACCTGGACCGCTGGGAGGAAGACCTGGCGCGGGTGGCGGACGTGCTCGGCGATTCCGATGTGATGGGCTTTCTGGCTGCACCCCAGGTGTCGGACAGCGTGAAACTCGATGGCATCGGAAAGCTTCTTGCGGATGTTGAAACGCTGGTCAGGAACACGGTGAGCCTCATGACGGTGAACCACGACATCACGAAGTTTCCGGACATGCACCGGGTTTTCGGTGAAATGGCCGATGAGCAACGAGGAATTGCGAGGGCCGAGGTGGTTACCGCCGTTCCACTGGACGACGCCCGGCGCGACCGGCTGGCCGCGGGTCTGGCGAGGTTAGTGGGGCGTGATGAAGTGATAATTACTGAGCGCGTGGATCCCCGGATCATCGGCGGCGTCGTGGCGAAAGTCGGCGACCGGCTCATAGACGGGAGCACGCTGACGCAGTTACAGGCGATGCGCGCCAGCCTGGCCGAAAGGCCGATTTAATTGGGGTCGAGCGACCGATCGAGCAGATCAGTAGAACAACACGGGTGAAACCCGGAGAAAGAGTCCGATGGCAGTAAGAGGTCAGGACATAGCCTCGGTAATCAAGAGGCAAATCGAAGAGTTCGGCGGAGATATCACACAGGTTGATGTTGGCACCGTGATTGAGGCCGCCGATGGCGTGGCCCGCGTGCATGGTCTCGCAGGAGTCCGGTACAGCGAGTTGCTGCAGTTCCCCGGCGATATTCTGGGCCTGGCGCTGAACCTCGAAGAGGACAGCGTGGGTGTCGTGATTCTTGGCGATTATCTCAAGATCAAAGAGGGTGACGAGGTCCACAGCACCGGCCGGATTATTGAAGTTCCGGTCGGCGAAGCCATGATGGGCAGGGTCGTCGACCCGCTCGGTAGCCCGGTCGACGGCAAGGGCCCCATCGCAACCACCGAGTCCTACCCGGTCGAGAAGATCGCACCCGGCGTCGTCTCCCGGCAGTCTGTAGACCAGCCGGTGATGTTCGGACTGAAGATCGTGGATGCCATGGTCCCGGTTGGCCGCGGACAACGTGAACTGGTCATTGGCGATCGCGCCACGGGCAAGACGTCGCTCTGCATCGACGCCCTGATCAACCAGAAGGACAGCGGAATCATCGGTGTTTACGTTGCGATCGGGCAGCGTGCATCGAAGGTTTCGCAGGTCGTTGCCAGGCTCGAAGAGAACGGTGCGCTGGACAACACGGTTATCGTTACGTCCAGCGCTGCCGATCCGGCGCCACTGCAGTACCTGGCGCCATACGCCGGTTGCGCGATGGCCGAGTATTTCATGGCGCAGGGCAAGGACGTGCTGATCGTTTATGACGACCTCACGAAGCACGCCTGGGCGTACCGGCAGATGTCGCTGTTGCTCAGACGGCCACCGGGTCGGGAGGCCTACCCGGGCGACGTGTTCTACCTCCACTCCCGTCTGCTTGAGCGGGCCGCTCGTTTGAACGAGGAAGCCGGTGGCGGTTCGATAACCGCCCTGCCGATCATCGAGACGCAGGCGGGCGATGTGTCGGCCTATGTTCCGACCAACGTTATCTCGATCACCGACGGCCAGCTTTACCTTGAGCCAGACCTGTTCAACTCCGGAATCCGTCCCGCCGTTAACTCGGGTCTGTCGGTGACTCGTGTGGGTTCGGCAGCCCAGTTGAAGGGCATGAAATCGGTCGCGGCGTCGCTCAAGTCCGAAATGGCCCAGTATGCGGCCCTCGCGACTTTCGCACAGTTTGGCACCGACGACCTCGATGCGGTCACCCGTCGCCAGCTCGAGCGTGGTGCAAGAATCACTGAGCTGTTGAAACAGGACGAAAACTCGCCACTCTCGTTTGAAAACCAGGTCGCCCTGATCCACATAGCCAACGAGGGCGCACTGGACGATGTGGCTGTCGACAAGGTCCGGGAGTTTGAGGCGCAGTGGCACGACTATGTGGCTGCCAACATCCCCGACGTGCTGAAATCTATCGCCGAGTCCGGTGACCTTGGCGACGACGACAGGGCGAAGCTCGCTGAAGCTGTGGCTGCCTTCAAGCAGACGGTGAAACTTTAGAGATTACTGACCGACCGGAACCGGGAAATAACCAGCACGAGACCATAATTGCCGAGTACCAAGGACCTGCGAGACCGAATCAAGTCGGTTTCGAACACAGCGAAAGTCACGGGCGCCATGCAGTTGATTGCGGCGTCGAAGATGACCCGCGCGCAGAACATGGTCCGCGAAGGCCGTCCTTACGCTGAACGAATTCTCGAGGTGCTCGGCGATCTCGCCGCTCTTGCCGCAAAGGAAGACGACGAATTGGTCGTAGATCTTTTGAGAATACGTCCTGTACACAAGACGCTGGTCGTACTGGTTACTCCAGACCGCGGTCTCGCAGGCGCCCTTGTCGGCAACCTCCAGCGCGCGGCCGGACGCTTCATCCAGGACACGGAGGGCGAAGTTTCGGTAATTGGCGTCGGTCGCAAGGGAGAACGATTCATCACGCGGGCCGGCGAGGACCTGCTTGCCGCATTCTCGGTGACGGATCGACCGCGCCTGGACGACACGGTGACGATTTCAAGGATGCTGATCGACGAATACGCCGCGGAACGCGTCGACAGAGTCGTGCTGATATACGCAACGTTCATCACCACGGTGGTGCAGCAAGTGACGACGCAACAACTGCTCCCCGTCGAGCCGCCAGAGCGCGGTGAAGGTGACGTGGCGAAGTTGCAGCAGCTCGATTACATATACGAACCGAGCGTTACAGAGGTGCTCGCCTCGCTGGCGCCGAGGTACATCGAAACACAGGTGTACCACGGAATTCTTGAAGCGATTGCCAGTGAACACTCGGCGCGCATGATCGCGATGAAAAACGCAACCGATAACGCAAACGAAATTGTCGAGGATCTGACCCTCGACCTGAACAAAGCAAGGCAGGAATCGATTACTGCCGAACTTCTCGATATCGTGGGTGGCGTAGCCGCCCTGGAAGGCTGACAAATGCCGTCCGGGCAGGGCGGGTATGGAGACCAGGAGAGCCTCACTAATGGCGAAGGACAGCAAGGGAAAAGTGGTACAGGTGATTGGAACGGTTGTGGACGTTGAGTTCCCGGCCGAGGAGTTGCCTGCAATTTATTCTGCCCTGGAACTTGACAACAGCGGCGAGAAACTCGTGCTCGAAGTGGAGCAGCACGTTGGAAACAGCTGGGCACGTTGCCTTGCTCTCGGTGCGACCGAGGGTCTGGCCCGCGGTACCGAGGTTATTGATACAGGCGCCCCGATTTCGGTGCCAGTAGGCAAGGCTTCGCTTGGCAGGTTGATGAACGTTCTCGGTGAACCAATCGACGGTGGTGAGCCGATTCCGGCGGACGCCGAGCGCTGGCCGATTCACCGCAAGCCACCGGCTTTCGATGAGCAGTCGAGGACCACCGAGGTGCTCGAAACGGGCCTCAAGGTCCTGGACCTGATCACGCCCTTCGCCAAGGGTGGGAAGATCGGTGCATACGGCGGCGCCGGCGTTGGCAAGACAATCATCATTACGGAGCTCATCCGAAACATAGCGCAGGAGCACTCGGGTGTGTCTGTGTTCGCGGGTGTGGGTGAACGTTCACGGGAAGGCAACGACCTCTGGCACGAGATGATCGAGTACGGTGTCATGGACTCCACGGCGCTTGTTTTTGGTCAAATGAACGAGCCACCAGGAACCCGGGCCCGAATTGCCCTGACCGGTTTGACGATGGCAGAGTATTTCAGAGACGTAGAGAAGCAGGACGTACTTCTTTTCGTCGACAATATTTACCGGTACATCCTGGCAGGTATGGAAGTGTCGGCGCTGCTCGGCCGAATGCCTTCCGCGGTGGGCTACCAGCCGACCTTAGCGACTGAGATTGGTGACCTGCAGGAGCGAATTACATCGACCAAAGACGGCTCGATTACATCGTTCCAGGCCGTGTACGTGCCGGCTGACGACTATACCGATCCTGGAATTGTCACAACGTTCGGCCATCTCGATGCCAACGTATCGCTCGACCGGGCACTCGCAGCGCAGTTCCTCTACCCGGCTGTCGATCCGCTCGCTTCCAACTCGCGAATCCTTGAACCTGCCATTGTCGGACAGGAACATTACGACGTGGCCCAGTCGGTGCGCAAGGTTCTGCAGCGAAACAAGGACCTGCAGGACGTTATCGCCATTCTCGGCGTCGAAGAACTCTCTGAACAAGACCAGGTAGTCGTTGGGCGTGCGCGCCGCATCCAGCGATTCCTGACCCAGCCAATGTTCGTTGGCGAGGTTTTCACCGGTATCCCGGGACGGTACGTCCCGGTTGCCGAGACGGTCCGAGGTTTCCGGGAAATTCTCGATGGCAAACACGACAGTTTGCCCGAGCAGGCCTTCTACATGGTCGGCACGATCGACGAGGCGGTAGAGAAGGGTAAGAAGATGCAGGGCGAGGGCTAACCGGCCGTGGCAACATTCCAGCTCGACATAGTCAGCGCCGAGAGGCACGTCTCGTCAGACCAGGTCGAGGTGCTCGTGGCCCCGGGAATCGACGGCGAGATGGCGATTCTCCCAAGCCACGCCCCGCTCCTGACCATCCTCAAGCCCGGCGAGATCCGCGTGGTCAAGGACGGGCAGGACAGCTTCATCGCCGTCAGCGGCGGCTTCATGGAGGTGATGGGTAACAGGACAGTCATCCTGGCGGATAGTGCTGAGCGCGCCGAAGAGATTGATGAGGCACGCGCCCAGGCTGCATTTGATAAGGCAGAGGAGCGCATGACGAGCCGTGATACCGATGTTGATTTTGAGCGCGCGGTGCAACAGCTGGCCCGCGCGAGGACCAGATTGCAGGTTGCCCGCAGGCGCCGACCGATGGCACCGACCCCACCAACCGGGTAGTTCAACAGAATCAGAAACAACGAAAAAGCGGCTTCAAACGAAGCCGCTTTTATGTTTGGACAAACTGGTGTGGTGATCAGGATTTCAGATAGTAGGTCATCGACTGAAGCGACATCACCGGGTCAATGTTTTTGATCTTAACGTGATCGGGCGTATGGGCGGTTACTGGGGCGTAGTTCAAGATCGCGCCGATACCGGCGTCCACCAGGGCATCGATCACGGATTGGGCGGCCACGGCAGGAACGGCCACGATGCCGATTGCGATGTCATCCTCCTGGACGGCCTGTCTGATGTGGGATAACGACCGAACGGGCAGATTGTCCACGCTTGTGCCGATCAGAGATTGATCGGTATCGAATGCTGCGACGATCTTGAAACCCTCTGGGGCGAATCCGGGATAGCTTGCAATTGCACGTCCCAGGCGTCCCATTCCGACGATACAGGCGTTCCAGCTCCGGTCGAGCCCCAGAATCGCTTTGAGCTTGTTGACAAGTGCTGCGACGTTATATCCGCGCCCCTGTTTCCCAAATCTGCCAAAGTAAGAGAGGTCTTTCCGGATCTGAGCGGGGGTCATATGTAGCTGATCACCCAGCTGTTCAGAACTGACCATGTCAATACCGCTTGCTGCAAGTGCCGTTAGCACGCGCACGTAGAGGGGAAGTCGTTCCACTACTACATCAGGCACATCTACATCATCGGATCCGTTGGAATGTGTTGTCTGTATGCTGCCTGTTGCCAAGTACTATGCCTTCCTGCGGCGCGACTGAAGGCGTCGCATGCAGATAGTAGTGTGTGCCTTATATCACAATCGGGAAAAGGTGGGCAACAATTTTCTGCCGAAATTACGGGTGTGGACCGGGTGATTTGGAGTTGGAATAGTGTACGTAGGCGTCTGCAGATTGACCCTGGGGATACCGGAGAGCCACTCGCTCAAGGAGAAGCACATCGCGCGCAACGCCAACGTCTCGCTGACGTACTGGGACCAGGGGCAGGAGCAGGTCTACGTCGACGGGACGGCGAGTTGGGCCGACGACGCAGCTGAGAAGCGCCGCATCTGGGACCTCTTCAAGGACACGCCCCCACCCTACGGCTACGATCCAGCGATGATCTGGCCAGACGGCGTCGAGAGCGCGGAGTTCGGCGTCCTCACGCTGACGCCCCGCCGCGTCGAGCTATACGGCCTCGCGGACCTGATGGCGGGAAGACCGCCGACGGTCTGGCGCGCGGGCTAGGCGTCTCCTGCTCAGATCATGCAAGGTCGAAGCGATCGAGATTCATGACCTTGTTCCACGCAGCGACGAAATCAAGCACGAACTTCCGCTCGGCGTCGACACTCCCGTAGACCTCGGCGATCGCCCGGAGCTCGGAGTTCGAGCTGAAGACGAGGTCGACGCGGGTACCGGTCCACCGGAGTTCGCCGGTCTCGCGACTACGACCCTCGAACACCTCCTCGGAGTC
>JADFLG010000029.1 GCA_022564545.1 Chloroflexota bacterium
TCGCCGTTCTCGCCCAACGGCACCCGTCCCCACGGCGAGACCTGGTGACTCCAGGGTCCGACGATCAGCTTGGTTTTAGTCCGGGCTTCCTCGGTCCGCGCCTGTTTGGTCCAGCCGTTGAACAGTTTGAAATTCTCGTGCGACAGAGAGTCGAACCAGCCCGTAATAAACAGCGAGGGGACCGCCATTTCGGAATACTTGTTGCGCAAACTGTAGCTGTCCCACCATTCGTCGTACTGCTCGTGCTCGATCACACCCCTGTAGTAAGGGTGCGTGGGAGTGATCACCTCCATCGCCGTGTCGATTGGCAGTCTCTTGAAGAACTCCTGCTGGTCGTAGTGCTTGAGCGACTCGCTCTGCATCGAGCGGCCCAGCATGTTGAGGAACGTGAGGCTGACGCTGTGGTGAATCACGCCGTTGATCCTGTGGTGGCCGTAGTTGTCCTGCTGCGAGGCGATGGGCGCGACCGCCTTCAGGTACTTCGACCGCAATGAAGCCGGGAGTGTTTGCGTGAAACCGGGGTACGAAAGGCCGAAGGTCCCGATATTGCCGTCGCACCACGACTGCCGGCCAACCCATTCGTGGGTGTCGTAGCCGTCGTTCAGTTCGCAGACATAGGGTTCCCACTCGCCCCCGGAATCGCCTCGGCCCCGGCAGTCCTGCATCACCACGGCATAGCCACGTTCTGTAAATTTGCGGGTCCAGCCGATGTAGCGCGGCTCCTGGTTGTCGTAAATCGTGCGGAGCAGCAGCACCGGCCACGGTCCGTCGCCCTGTGAACTTGCGGGCAGCCATATGTCGGCCGATAGGTTCACCCCGTCGCGCATTGGCACCGGGATGTTGATCATGAGCCGGCCGGGTTCGACGAGTGGTCCGTACTGGGAGGTCACGCTTGGGGGTCCTTGTTCGTTTTGCCGCGGCCTGGGCTGCTTAGTTTGGGCAATTGGGCAGGGGTTTCTGAGGCTCGACGGCAGCATTGTGTGCCTGCAGGGAGCGATGGGCAATGCCTTTGGCACGTCGCCGTCAGGCCTTCGGCACGTCTCAACCGGGCCTACAGCACGTCGCCATTGGGCCTGCCGCGAGAGAATGGTTTATCCGCGGAAGGCGACCATTTGGGAGTAAGCTTCGGCCCGCCGAAATATCGTAAATGCCCTCCGTAAATAACTGGAGTTCTTGAATGTCCTACAGGGTCGTCATCACCGTGAGCAACCGCCCGCCGAACGAGATCACGCTTAATGTGATCCGGGAGGCCGGATTCGAAGTGGAGTACGCGAAGTGCCTCACCGAAAACGAGGTGATAACGGCGGCAAAGGATGCAGACGTTTTGCTTGTTGGAACGGTGCCGCACACGACCCGCATGGTGCTGGAAGCGCTGCCAAACCTGAAGATGGTCGGTCGCTCGGGCGTTGGCGTCGATTCGGTCGACCTCGATGCTGCGACGGAGTTTGGAATCTGTGTCACCAACACCCCGGGAATCAACACCAGCGAAGTTGCCGATCACGCAATGGCGATGCTGCTATCGATCACCCGAAAAATACCTGAGCAGAACGCGGCCCTGAAAAACGGAGCATGGTCGGACCGGCCGGACGAGGTCAACAGGTTGCAGGGCCAACTCCGTCGGATAGCCGGCAACACGGTCGGCATATTCGGATTGGGCAACATCGGCACGGCGTTTGCGACCCGCGTGCGGGGGTTCGGACCGGAAAAAATCATCGCCTACGACCCCTACGTGCCGCAAACCACTGCCGACCTTTTCGGCGTTCAACTGGTCGATTTCGACACCCTGCTGGCGGAGTCGGACTTCATAACCGTCCATTCGCCTGCGACCGTCGAGACCAACCACATCTTCAACATCGACGCGTTCAGGAAGATGAAGACTTCCGCGGTGTTCATCAACTGCGCGCGGGGTCCGATTGTCGATGAGGCGGGCCTGCAAGAGGCGCTTCAAACCGGCGAGATCGCCGCTGCCGGAATCGATGTGACGGAAGTTGAGCCGCTGGACGCTGAAAGCCCGCTGCTCAAGATCGACAACCTGACGATCAGCCCGCACGTTGCCGGAGCATCAGAAGTAAGCCGAGTCGAAGGCGCACGACGCTGGGGCGAAAACGCCGTGAACATACTCACCGGCAAGCCGCTGCACGGGCTCGCCAACCAGGAAGTCCTGAAGCGAATCGCAGTGCTGCGTTCGCAGGGACCAAGCCGCTGGGACGGCATACCGGACCCGGTAACCGAGGCCTGGAGCTAGAGTCGGAGTGTCCAGCCCAGGAGGGAGGCGGATGGCACGCGAGAAACACCGTTCGCGTTGCTGAACGGTAAACAGGTCGATATGTCGGTCTGCGAACGGACAGTGTGCCCAATGGCAGTGACGCCGAAGCGGGAGTACCTGGCGTGCAGGTATTCCGTGAGAGGCCGCACAGGCTTTGGCCTTTAGGATGCGTGTTTCTGTGCGACTTTGGGCCCTTCTCCCTGCATCGAGGGTCTGGGGACGGGATTCGCGTCGATGGATTATTAGATCCGGCGATCGCTGTTATTGGAGGCCCGAGTCGGACTCGGGTCCTGGGAACGGTTCGACGCAAGGACGAACCTGTTAGTGCGCGTTTCGGCGCAGAGATTGGGCAGGTCATTCGTTGATGAACTGCCTGGTAGGTCCGACTAATCGGACGGGATTGACGACGACTATGTTTCTTCGTCGCTGGGAAGGCGTCAACTGCCAGAGGGCAACTGAGTGTGCGTTTCGGGACTGGCCGCGTCCTGAGTGCACTTTCTCAGTTTCGGGTGTGAGGGTGAGTTTTGTCCAGAGGCGGATGTCACATTTCGGGGGAGGTGCGCGTCACCACCCTTGCCGCTCATGCGCGACCCCGCCCCGGATCCCTCCGCAGGGAGACCGTCTCATAAAGCCATCTCGGCGACGATTCTCGGAATAACACAACGGAATCAGGTGGTAATGATGTGTACGATTACGGAGTACTACTGATATTTGACTTCCATTACGTATGTCGATGGGGTGTCCGACTTATGAGACAGCCTCCAGGGCTCGGGACGCGGTGTTAGAGGGTGGCTCGGAGTGTGCAAGTCATAAGTGTGATCGTGCGTAAACATTCACCCACACCCGCGCCCAAAGGGCACCCGTCTCCCTTGGAGGGAGAGGGGATTACCGCTCCGTCTCGACCCACACACGTTCGCCGTCAGTTGTTACCGTCACAGTGCCGCGGTCGCGTGTCACGTAGACCGCTTCTTCGGGTAATCGCTCGTACAGGCGGTTCATTACCTCGTCATGGGGGTGGCCGAACTGGTTTTTGATGCCCGTCGTGACGATGGCGAGTGCAGGGTCGACCGCGTTGAGGAAGACAGGACTCGTCGAGGTCCTGCTGCCGTGGTGCCCGACCTTCAGCACGGTCGATTTAACCCGCTGATTGGTCAGCAGCAGGTCGGTTTCAGCACTCGACGTGATGTCTCCCATCAGCAAAAACGAGACGTCGCGAAAGTCGAGGCGGGTTACCACCGACTCATCGTTGAAATTCGAGCACTCGACCAGCGTGCAGCTCGTCTGGAGCACGGTCAGGGCGACCTCGTCGTCCAGGGCGACTACAACCCCGGCCAATGCCGTGATCACTCTCTCGTCACCGGCAAATTCATCTATCAGGTGCGTCCAACTTTCGTATATTGCCGAATCGTGGGGCACACCAGAATCGATGATCGTGCCGACATCGAACCGCTCGACGATTCGTTGCAGCCCACCCAGGTGATCGGCATCGGGGTGGGTCGAGAGCAGCACGTCGATACGCCGGTCGAGCGGCGGCAAGACCGACTCCAGATTCTGTACCGCCAGATCTGAGTCGTCCCCGCCGTCAATAAGTAGCCTGGTGCCAGAGGGCGTTTCGACCAGGATCATGTCGCCCCGGTTCGTTTCAAAGAACGTGATGGTGAGGTCTTGCGATGGCGTATCCGTAAGGGCGAACCCGGCAAACGAGGCGGCGGCGGCAACCCAGATGACGACCACTGTGTATGCGTATCGACTTTTTCCGGAGCGCGCCACAGTCTTCCTGGCACCCGGCCTGCGAACAAAAATACGGCGGACCGCATCGGAAACTCGCCCCAACTTCACCGAAACCAATCGGCGGTTCAGCATTAGAACCAGGACCCCGTACCACCCTGCGATCAGTGCAATTGACCATCCTTCGGCATCGACAGGTCCGAGAGGCAACGAAGCGAACGTCTCGGCTATGAACGACATGTAATTGCCGACACCGAGTGCGATCGCACCCACAGCTGCGATGGGTGTGGCGATCACGGCCCCCGCAACTGCGACCAGCACCGAGCCGCCTATGAAAAGCGGAAGCGCGGGCACCAGCAGCAGCGTGCTCGGGATGCCCCAGACCGGGATTTCGCCGAAATAAAATGCCACCAGTGGGGCAGTGGCGACCGTTGCCGCCAGTGAAACCGACATCCCGTAGACGATCCCGACCAGCGGCCGTTTTGCGATCGAGGGAATGCGGCGAGACGACTCGATCCAATCACTACCCACCGCAGCGATGCGGGCGCTCAACAGGGCTATGCCGAGTACTGCTGCGAAACTTAGCTGGAACGAGACCGAACTGATGATCTCGGGGTCGATAGCCAGCATGACGGTCGCGGCCAGCGCCAGCGGGGGTAGAACACTGCGCTGTCTGCCGAACAGCCGTGCGGCCATGTAGACCGTGAACATGATGGCCGCGCGGGTGACCGAGGGAGAAAGGCCAGCCATTGCCGCGTAGCCCCAGACAGCCATTGCCGGGGCGATCAAGTAGAGCTGTTTCTGTCGTCCGACAGCCCAGGCCGAGAGTGCCACAACGATTCCACCGACCATTGCGATGTGCAGTCCCGAGATGGCCAGCACGTGAGCGAGACCGGAGGCCCGAAAATCGTCGATAGTTTCGGGAAGAAGTTTCGTCCGGTCGCCGACGAGCATTGCCGCCGCAAGACCACCGGTTTTGCTGCCGAGGGAATCGACAAGGAAATACGACACGCTGGAGCGGTACCCGGCAATGGCGGACCGCAGTCCATTGCCGCCTCCGGTCTCGATCAGTTCAACACTCGAGGTGAATATCGTCCCGGCCGTGTCGCCCCGTCCGGTTGCACCAGTTGAAATCAGGAAACGGCCCGAGAACCTGTAGCGGTCGCCATACCGGAAGTCGTCCGAGCGTCTGGTGGCATCAATTCGGTCGTGGAGCCGCTCCGTGTACACGTCGACTGGATAGGCGGTGGTTGATTGCTCGTCTTGTGCGACCGAGACATGTAGTCGCAGCCTCGTCCGAACGTTCGATGCCGCCGGATCGCGAAGAAGCGTGCCTTCGAGCGTGACCCGCTCTTCGTTGCGGGGGAGATCGCTCCACTGAAACGCTGCTGCCGATTCTGACCCCACGGCGCCACGGACGATTCCCAGCAGGGCCAGGAGGAGCAGCACGGCGAGACCTACATGTTTCCTCGCGCAGGTTGCGGCACCAATTACCGCGACCGCGGCAAGCAACCCGATCGCCACTTCGAGCCCTGATGGCCCGGATGACGACGCGGAAAACAGCGTTTGACCGACCAGGATGCCGAGCGTGAAAACGGTTGCGGCCTTCAGCAGTTTCACGGCGGCGCCTTCACGGCTGGGTTACGTGGTCGCGAATCGAGTTGACTGTAGCGGGTCCGATGCCGCTGATAGCGAGCAGGTCGTTCACTGAAGAAATCGGGTTGTTTGTGCGCCATTCGATGATCGAATCAGCTCGAACGTCGCCGATACCCGGCAGGGCGACGAGTTGATCTTTACTGGCGGTGTTCAGGTCGATCAACCCGGATGTCGCATTGCCGCCCAGCACAATGCCGCCACGGGAAGGGCCATCGGGGTCTGGACTGGCCGTCTCACCCGTCGAGCCAATGGCCGGGATCACAACCTTTGCACCGTCTCTCACGTGCAGTGCAAGGTTGATTCGACCGTCGTCGGCATCCGAGGTCAGACCTCCCGCCGCATCGATCGCATCGTCGATTCTCGGGTCGCCGTCGAGCGAATAAACGCCCGGTCGCATCACTTCGCCCGAAATCTGGAAAGTCACAGGAGCGGGAGTCGGTATGTGGATTTCTACGCCCGGTTGGGCTGAATCCCGACTTATCCACAATGTGATGATCACCGTGAGCGCTATCACTCCGGCGAGTGCGACGCCCTGGGCGAAAATACTGATGCTGCTCCCCGCCGTGGGCCGCACGGCAGATGACTGCTCATTTTGAGGATCGTGAGACCGCTCGGTCACTGAGTTGCACTCCGTCAATTCGCCGGTGTATCGAGGCGTGAGTATGGCACAAAGAAAAGGAAACCGGAGTTCGAAAATGAACAGACGACGAAATATCACGATGCGTGGTCATATCAGGTGATGCAATGATTGGCCCACCGGCACAACAAGGAGCGTAACTGCAGATGAATCTGAATGAAGTTTGAAGGTTTGAGTGAAGCGCGCAGTCTTCTCGGAATCCGGGACTACCGGCTGCTGCTGATCTCAAACCCCCTCATGTTCGCCGGCATCCAGATCCGGAATATGTCCCAGTCCTGGCTGGTGCTTGAAGAGACGGGATCGAGCATCTGGGTGGGAATCATCGGGGCAGCACCGGCAGTGGGGATAGTTTCACTTGTGCTGCTGGGCGGAGCCATCGCCGACCGGAGCAACCGCAGGCTCATGCTTTACAGGTCAAAGATCGTGCTGGCGGCCCTGGCATTTGTTACGGCGTTCCTGGTTTCGTCGGGCGTTATCGAGATGTGGCACCTGCTGTTGCTCGGGCTTTTCGCAGGATTTTCGTTCGCTTTCATGGCGCCCGCAGCGCAAATGATGCCGATGGACGTTGTCGGACGCGAGAAACTGATGCCAGCGCTGGCGCTTAACAACGCACTCAGCACGTCGTTCAACATCATTGGACCGGCACTTGGCGGCGTCTATCTCGCAGTATTCGGCTTGAACACGATTTTCTACGTGCTCGGAGCCATCTACCTGGCCGCCGCATTCGCGAACTGGCTGCTGCACACAAACCCGGTGCCAGCTGAAAAGCCCGGTGCCGAATCCGGCTGGGCCCAGATCAAACGGGGGCTGCACTATGTGTGGGTCACGCCGCACGTCAGGTGGATGATGATCTTCGCTTCGACTTCGATATTCATCGGTGCGTATCCCGCCGTACTCCCGGTGCTGGTCCGAGAGGACCTGGGCGTACCCGAAGAATTACGAGAAGTAGCGTTCGGAGCAGTGCTCGCCACTGCCGGGGCCGGGAGCATCACAGGTCTGTTGACGATCATCTCGATCGGGACTGTGAAGAACAAAGGCCGGTTGCTGATGCTGGCATCGGCCATGATCACAATCGGCATGGTGACCATGGGACTGGCGCCGAACATCTACGTCGCCGCCGTTGGTGCTTTCTTTTTTGGTTTGGCGGGCGCCATGTTTGGCACTTCCATCGGCACGCTGATGCAGGCAAGCGTCGATGAATCGATGCGGGGGCGAGTGAGCAGCGTGTTCATGATTACAATTCAGTTTTTCGCGATTGGGATGGTGCTCGGCGGCTTTTTCACGGCCTGGGTTGGTCCGGGCGCGACACTGCTGCTGTTCGGCGGACTGATGGGTGCAGTATCGATTCTGGTCTTTGTAAAATCACCGGAGCTGCGGAATGCGACTTAAGTTCCGGTTTCCAGTGGCTTGCGGGCTGGAAACCGGCTTAGAATGCCTGCCAATTTGAACACGTTCGAACGCGGCGAGCACGTTTTTGTCGCGTCCTCTCGTTAGACCTCGTATGCACCTCCATCCCGAGTAAGAAAGCCCCACGACACAATGAAAATCGAGCAAGTTTCAGTAACGGTTTTCAAGACCACATCCAACACCGTTCACGACACCGACGGACACACCCATCCGGGACCTGAGCACGATTCGACCAACGCCATGCTCACCATCACGACCGACGACGGCCATTCCGGCTACGCCTTTGGGCAGCCCGAGTCGTTGCGTCCCTACGTGCTCGAAAACTTCATCAAGAAAGTGTTTCTGGGCGAAGACCCGATGGACAGGGAAAAGCTCTGGCAGGCTCTTGCCAGGTGGCAGCGGGGCAGTGGCGCAAACCTCACCGACCGCACGCTCGCGGTCGCCGAAATGGCCTTGTGGGACCTGGCTGGACGCAAACTCGAAACCCCGGTATGGAAGCTGCTCGGCGGCTATCGCGACAGTGTCCCTGCATACGGCTCGACCATGTGTGGCGACGAAATGAAAGACGGTCTCGCCACCCCGGAGGACTACGGCAAGTTCGCCGAATGGATGGTCAACCGCGGCTACAGGGCGATCAAGCTCCACACCTGGATGCCGCCGGTATCGTGGGCCCCCAGCGTGAAGATGGACATCAAGGCCTGCGCCGCCGTCCGCGAAGCTGTGGGTCCTGATTTTCCTCTCATGCTCGACGCAAACCACTGGTACTCGCGCACCGAGGCGTTTGAGTTGGGCAAGGGAATCCAGGAGCTTGGCTACTACTGGTTTGAAGAGCCGATGGACGAGCACTCGACCGAATCGTACCGCTGGCTCGCCGCGAACCTTGAAATCCCGATACTGGGTCCTGAGTACGCTTACGGCAAGTTCCACACGCGGGCCGAGTGGATAGCGACCAAAGCCTGTGATATTTCCCGGGTTGGCGTTGCTGATGTCGGTGGAATCGGGCCGAGCATGAAAATCGCCCACCTGGCCGAGTCGTTCAACATGGACTGCGAAATCCATGGCGGCGGAGCTGGCAATCTGGCGGTTCTTGGAGCAATTCACAACGCACGCTGGTACGAACGCGGCCTGCTGCACCCGTTTGTTGATTTCGACGAGGTGCCCGAATACCTGAACAGCCCGATCGACCCGATGGACGATGATGGGAACATCCCGCTCCCAACTCGGCCGGGTCTTGGCGAGGATATCAATTTTGGTTACATCGCCGATAACGTGATTTCGACACACTGAGAACACAGCCAACGCATGTGCAGCGAACTTACGTGGCATATCGTTGCGATTCGGGCCTTGTTGCTTTCTTGGTCCTTCGTATAATTGCCCGGCTGACCTGATCGGTTAAGCGGTTTACCAGTTTGTGCAGTTACTAATTTGATTTGAGCTGACACGCCCGCGCGATCTGTTTCCATTTCATTATGGGAACGGGGGATGCGGGCGTTGTTACATATTCAGGAGAAAAGTCATGACGCAGCAGGCCTGGGCATTCCTCGGCGGGAAGCAAGTTCCGCTGGAGGACGCGAAGGTAGGCGTCATGACACACGCCCTCCACTACGGCACTGCGGTCTTCGAAGGGATTCGGGGCAACTGGAACGAACGCAACGGCAACGTTGTCATATTCCGGCTGAAAGAGCACTACGAGCGGCTTTTCCGCGGCTGCAAAATTCTTCGTATCGAGCTTCCTTTCTCGGTGGACGAACTCTGCAAGATCACGGTCGATCTTCTCGAAAGAAACGGCTACCGTGAGGATGTCTACATCCGGCCGCTTGCGTTCAAGGGGGCCCAACTGGTCGCTAATTTGAACCTTGCCGGACTGGAAGATGAGTTCATGCTCGTGATCGTGCCGTTCGGTTCGTATATCGACAACAGCCGACCGCTCAGGTGTCAGACCTCCTCATGGCGAAAGGCAATGGACTCGTCGATGCCGACCGGGGTCAAGCTTTCGGGCCTGTACACCACCAGTATCCTGGCCAAGACCGAAGCGGTCGCTGCCGGATACGACGAGGCGATTCTGCTGAACCAGGATGGCACCGTTTCTGAGGGCAGTGGCGAGAACCTGTTCATGATCCGCGACGGCGTCATCAGCACCCCTTCGGAAACAGACAACTGCCTGCTTGGCATCACTCGTGATTCGGTCATCCAACTCGCCAAACAAGAACTCGGGATGGAAGTCGTTCAGCGACACATCCACCGCTCGGAACTCTATCTCGCAGACGAAGTGTTCCTGACAGGTACGGCTGCGCACGTTACGGCAGTTGGTGAACTCGACCATCGTGCAATTGGCACCGGCGAAACCGGGCCGATCACTAAAAAGCTCCAGGACCTGTATTTCTCGACTGTCGTTGGCGACAACGATAGGTACTCCGATTGGTGCACACTGGTCTCGCCCTCGGGTGGCTGATCCCGATGCGGCAGCGCCAATTGGGGCTAAGAAAGGATAGGGACCGGCCAGATGAATACCGATCCGATGGTAGTGCGGGATGTGTTTGCCAGCCACTACTTTCTGCTTGCATTTCTCGCAAGCCTCGGAACGATGCAGGTCGCGGTAACGATTTCGGGAGCACGCGGGCTCTGGCTGACGCCTTACCGGGCCATGACTCGCTGGCTGGGGATCGCTCTTATCGTCACTGGTTTCCTGATCTTCTTCGCCCAGCCGCTATGGATCGAAGGACCGTGGGCGGCGGGCTCGGTCGAGGCCGACTCGGTGAGCCGGGAGTGGGGCCAGGCCGACTGGGCGGACCTGGCCGGGGCGCGAAACGTCAACGATATTCACGGCGGGCTGGACGGCACCAGGCAGGCGATCTGGTTTCCGCTTGCCGCAGTGCTCGCGTTCGCAACTTCCGCTCTGGCCGGCGCACTGAACTTATGGGTTTTCAAGCGCGCCGAGGGCCCTGCCGTGCAACCTGGTCAAGATGACAGCGACGCTGACGGGCTGGCCGGTCTCGCCGGCCGTTCGTACTTCTCAAACCTCCCGGTTTCATGGCGGAAATTTCGCTCGGAAGTTGCCGACGTCTGGCGCACTGGACTCGCATCCGCCGATCGTTGGAGTGTGTTTAAGGTGATTCTCGGAAGGTCGCCAGAGTGAATATGAACTCGCTCGACGCCGACCTGGTCATCTGGTTGAACGGTCTTTCGGGCAACGTCGTGATATTCGACGACCTGATGCGGTTGGTTGCCAGCGATTATCTTATGCCGCTGACGTTCTCGCTCGGCATGCTCGCACTGTGGCTTTCGGGTCGAAACCCGGTTGAGCGGGCGAAATACCAGCTTGCCACGCTCGTCGGGATCAGTGCGCTCGCCCTTTCAAATGGCGCCGTCTGGCTGATAAACATCACCTGGGACCGCCCACGCCCGTTTGTCGACCACGGCGATCAACTGAACCTTTTGTTTTACCCGCCGACCGATCCCTCGTTCCCCGCGAACCCGGTGGCGATTGGATTTGCATCTGCCGCCGCCGCCTGGAGTGTCAATCGAAAATTCGGCTGGTGGTTGTTTGCTGCAGCGACCGTGTATGGCTTTTCTAGGCTGTATGCGGGGGTCTTCTATCCGACCGACATCATCGGTGGTGCAATCGTTGGAGTGGCGGTATTCGGATTCACCACCTACCTGCGCCGGTTCCTCGAACCGCTCGTTACCACGTTCATACGGCTTATCCGCGGTTTGTCAGCCGCCTGATCCGCCTGATTCGGCGCTGCCATCGACGTTTCACGCGGTCAGATACAGGGATGTTGATTTTGACGCTCGGAATTCGTATCCAGACCCTTGGGACCCGCGGTGCCACGGTCCGCTCACTGTGAGGTGAGTGGCCCTCCAGGATCATGTCCGGGTTGATATCAAACAGATCGACGGCTTCGCGTTCATCGAACAGTTCAACAACGATATCGAACGCATCGCTAAGTATCGGCGACCTGGGCGATTCGACCGCGTGCATCTCGGATGCCACCACGTGGGCAATACCGCGCCTGATGAACTGCTCGGCTGCTCTCCTGGCACCGGCACCGTTTTGACCTGTCAGGCTGCCGGCCGCTATCTGCACCACAACGCCCTGGTCAACAAGGTTTTGCAGGCGCTTTGGCCGACGCTGAAATTCGATGTTCCGTTCCGGGTGGGCCAGTACCGGCACAAGTCGCTGCGTAAGGAGCCGCCCAATTACGTCCTCGACATAAGGGGGAACCCTGTTGAACGGCGGTTCTACAAGCAAAAACCGGGTCCTGTTAAGCGTGATGGCGCTTTCAGAATCGACCAGGTCGGGCAATGACGTATCGAGCCGGTTGGTCATGCCAGTGAATATGCGGACCGGCGGTGCGTTACCCTGGGCCGAATCGATTTGCAGGGCGGCGTTCAATGTATCGGCCAGGTCCCGGACCATTTGAGGAGTCTGGCGTTCAAGTTCCATATCGCGGTAGTGGGGGGTAGCCACTATCGTGTCGGTCCCATCCTGCGCGGCCATTCGAGCCATTGCCAGGCTGTCTTCCACCGTGACCGGACCATCGTCCAGTCCCGGCAGTATGTGTGCATGGATGTCGACCCTTGCCATTTTTTTCTCAGTTCCGTTTACCCGGGGCGGGAACTCATGTGGTTTGAGGGTTGTTCTTAATTATTACGGTCTCGTGCGAATGGACGGCTGTTTGGCGGTCTGACTGATATTCGTGGGCGTCCCGACGATGAAATGATTGGCCCGGTGAGGTCTCGGGATCCACGTGAACCATTACGCGCCCAAGATGGGGCACGGCATCCAGCATGGCATGTTCAACTGCCGCGGCAACCCCATGGCCGCCCGATACTTCAAGGTTGCCGCGAACAGTGATACTTACATCTGCGTACACTTCGTGACCCGACCATCTGGCACGAATCTCAGAGACGCTGACCACTTCGGGGTTGCTGTTTGCCGTGGCACGTATTTGCTCAACCGTCTCAGAGTCGATCCCATCGAGCAAGTGGGTAAACACCGGCTTGGCGGCGGTGACAAGTAGTTTCAGGATCAGTGCCGCAATTATGAGGCCGACAATCGGGTCCAGGAGGCTGAAGCCAGCCAACGCTCCAACTGCCGCAGCAACAACCGCGAGGCTTGTCAGCCCGTCCGTCCGAGCGTGATAACCATCGGCGATCAGCGCGGCGCTGGAAATGCGACGCCCCACACGGATGCGAAGTATCGCCACCGCCTCGTTACCCGCGAACCCAATGAAACCTGCCGCCATCAAAACCCAGGGAAAATCAATCTGTGTCGGGTTGATCAAGCGACCAACCGAGGTATATACAGCGATCACGGCACTAGCGAGTATCACGAGGAGCACGATGAGTCCCGCAAGATCTTCCACACGACCATAACCGTACGTAAATCGACCGCCCGGTTTTCGTCTCATCAGGGCGAAGGCAATCCAGAGTGGGACTGCAGTTGAAGCATCGCCAAAATTGTGGACTGTGTCAGAGAGCAGGGCGACACTGCCGGTCATGAACACGATCACTAGCTGAATGATGGCAGTCAGGCCCAGTACAATCAGCGACCACTTGACCGCTCGAATACCACTCTCTGTTGCGGAGACCGACTTGAATAAAGTCGGGTCTACGGTCCCGTGGCTGTGCCCGTGGTCGTGATCGTGCGCCATCGAATGCCTGCCTCAGTCTTGTGTCACTGAATTATCTATCAAAACCTGCGGGAGGCCACGATTCCAGCGTACTCGCGTAAACAACCACTTTTGTTTTGAACCTTGTCTGGGGCTTTGTGGATGGCGGTGCGGCGACCCGGCCCTTGCAGCCCGTCTCACCGGCGAACACATCGGGTTTGATTGCTCTGAATACGCGCTTTTTTCTCGGTGCTCTTTTTTCGTCCTGTGCGGAAGCCCGATCAAGCGTGAAACATCCTCGAACGTGCCCCAAAGTGTCGCGCATCACATGTATTTGAGTGGAGCCGGGTGACATACCCGGCAGCGGATTGCGGTTTACACCCGGTGCAATCCTCCCCAACTCGCAAGCGGTCGAAAACTTTTTCTTTTCATCAGGTGCGGTCGGTCTGGACCAGGCCGATTACGTGCGACTATGTGCGGGCGGTCAGGCGTCGAAAGGCTTCACCGTACTCGAACCCGTAGCCTTTCGCCGCGTCGACGTGGCGTCCCCGCATGCGCAGGTCCATGTCGGAACCCGACGATAGACCAGGAACCTGGCTTTTGTGCTTTGCCAGTGCGTTGATCTTGGTATCGACGGAATTTGAAACATCTACGATCACATTGGCCTGATCGGTGCCCCAGTAGAAAAGGTATTTAACCTTGTGGGGCTCGATTCCGCCAGTAAGCTGCTCGGGGAAGTGGAGGTGGTCGCGAGCGTACGGATAGATGGCGTCTTGAACCGTGATGCCGACGTTCCTGTGATCGCGGTGCTGGAATCCGTTGGTGCGGTGGTGATCGTGCGTGAAGACGACCTCGGGCCGGTACTTTCTCAGTGCGTGAACTATCTCGCCGAGAAATGCGCGGTCTGCCTCAATCTCGCCGTCCGGATGGTCAAGCACGACGATATCGCCAACCCCGATGGCATCGGCAGCAGCCCTTTGCTCGGTCGCTCGAATTGCGACAATGCGGTCCGATGTCATCGCGAGGTCGTTGCTGCCGCTGCTGCCGGTGGTGCACTGGACATATGTAATTTCTGTGCCGCTCGAAGCCCACAGCGCAGTCGTTGCCCCGGCGCCGATTTCGGCATCATCAGGGTGGGCGAATATCACCATTGCCCGCACCGGCACTTCTTCGATCACTTCGTATTTCGTCACCCGGTCCGGGGTCGACAAAGGGTAGGTCATAGATTCTCCGAGTATTAGAAATCGAGGTCAGTCATAAAATCACCCGGCGCCCCGATGCGATCGGGGCACCCGGTAGGATTTCCCAGTTTCGGGCGATTTGCAGGCGCATCACGCAACAGTTGCGTTTGCCAGCATCGGCAGCCGGATCTCGCCCCGAGGCCCGCGCACGAAGCAACACATGATAGCGATAGATCGAAGTACGTCACCGTGTTTGGGCATTGAGGGGCGAGCGACCCGTACCGGATATAGACTTTTAAGTGGGTGCTTGAACAGATAGTCGAGGGCCACCTGACATTACTTGCTCGGATCGTCATTCGAGGATCACCCACGAAACACCAGAGCCCCGGAGCCGGAAGCACGGCGAGACAACGCGTTCGTGATGATATTCGGCACGGCGCGGTATCGGAGAACCCATGTCGGCGGTCGCCACCACTGATCCTGAAATCAAGCAAGTCATCGAAAACGAACAGCGGCGTCAACGGGAACAACTGGTGATGATCGCGTCGGAGAACTACGTGAGCGCCGCGGTCCTCGAGGCGACGGGGTCGGTGCTTACTAATAAATACGCCGAGGGCTACCCGGGCCGCCGCTACTACGCCGGTTGCGAGAACGTCGACGTGTCCGAGCAACTCGCCATCGACAGGGCGAAGGAACTGTTCGGCGCCGAGCGCGCCAATGTGCAGCCCCATTCGGGCGCGCAGGCGAACATGGCGGCCTTTTTCGCACTCGTACAGCCCGGCGACCGGATCATGGGCATGTCGCTCGACCACGGCGGTCACCTTACGCACGGTTCGCCCGTCAATTTCTCGGGCAAGCTCTACGAGTTCGGGCACTACGGTGTGGACCGGGAGACCGAGGCGCTTGATTACGACGAGGTACAGCGTCAGGCCGAATCGTTTAAGCCATCGATCATCATTGCCGGTTATACCGCCTACTCGTTGACGATCGATTTCAAGCGTTTCCGTGAGATTGCAGACTCGGTCGGAGCGGCGTTGCTGGTCGACATGGCCCACATTGCCGGATTAATTGCCGGTGGCGCACACCCGTCGCCTGTAGGCCTTGCCGACATCATCACGAGTACCACTCACAAGACCCTGCGAGGTCCGCGCGGTGCGATGGCCCTGATGACGAAGGACCTTGCCCGCAAGTACAACTCGGCAGTGTTCCCGAACATGCAGGGCGGTCCGATGGAACACGTAATCGCAGCCAAGGCAGTGGCATTCCGTGAAGCGATGCGGCCCGATTTCAAGGACTATGCCCACCAGATCGTGCAGAATGCGAAGGCGCTCGCGAGTGGTCTATCGGCCGGAGGTTTGCGGATTGTCGCTGGCGGGACCGAGAATCACTTGATGCTTGTCGATACCCGTCCACTGGGGCTTACCGGTCGCGACGCCGAGGCTGCGCTCATTTCCGCAGGTCTCGTCGTGAACAAGAACGCCATTCCGTTCGACCCCGAACCGCCGACGATCACTTCAGGTGTTCGTATCGGGACCCCGGCGCTAACATCCAGGGAGCTGAACGTTTCCGATATGGAGCAGGTCGCCGGCTACATTCTCGAAGCGCTCAAGGCTCATGCCGATGAATCGAAACTATCGAAACTCGGCGTCGAAGTAGCGAAATTCGCGTCGAACTTTCCGGTTCCAGGTCTCGATTCTTAGCCTCCAAAAACCCGGAATTGTGCCAACTGGCTTGGAGTTGCCGTTTGCAACCACGAAAATGGGTGCTGACGCGCCGATACGGCGTGGTAAACTGAATCGGTTTCGCGCTAGTTAGAAGAACACGGTGGATCGGTGAGAAAGTACGAATTGGTCTGGATTCTCGGTGGTGACGCTGGTGAAGAGCAGGGTGCCGAGTCGGTAGAGAAAATCACTTCGCTTGTGGCCGATGCCGGTGGCGAAGTATCGGGCACCGATGTTTGGGGCAAACGGACCCTTGCCTATCCAATCCAAAAGAACAACGAGGGTTACTATCTTCAGGCCAACTTTGAACTGGACGGGACAAGGGCGCAGGAACTCGCACGAGCGATTGATGCCGACCAGTCGATTATTCGACACCTGCTGGTCCGGGAAGAGCCGAAGCCGTCAATAGTCGAGGCCGAGGCCGATCAGTAAGACATGCGTCTCGCTGTTCAGCTACGGCAGGTACGGATAATTTTCAATTGAGTCTTAACCAGATACTCCTCATCGGTCGCGCAGGCACCGACCCCGAGATGCGTTACACACCCAGTGGGACGCCAGTCACCAACTTCCGCCTTGCGGTAAGCAACAACCGGCGCGACCAGAACGGTGAATGGATAGAAGACACCGAATGGTTCACGGTCACGGCCTGGGAACGCCAGGCGGAAGCGGTGAACCAGTACCTCGCCAAGGGTCGCCGTGTGTTCGTCGACGGCCGGTTGTCGACACGCCAGTACACGAGCAATTCCGGCGAGGCACGCACATCGCTGGAAATACGAGCGTCCAAGGTCGTTTTTCTCGACTCGCCGGGCGGTGAACAAACAGGCGCCGACGCACCACCTGATTCACAGTCCTATTCGCCAGGTCCATCAGGTCCATCAGATCCGCCAGGAACCTCAGATTCTGACGCACCTGATACAAATAACTCATCAGAAGACGTGGAGGAACTGCCCTGGTAGCAGTTTCCGTGTGGAGTCTGGCGGGTGTTTGCCGCTTGGTTCCACGGTCCGTTCCGCGAGGTAAATAATGACATCTCCCCGAACCAGTCAGGGCTCACGCCCTCCGTTCCGCCGCGGCGGTCGACGCCGACGCCAGTGTTTCTGCAAGGAAAACACGGTCGATTACAAGGATGTTTCGAGCATCCGGCGTTTCATTACCGATCGTGGCCGAATCGAAGCCGGCAAGAAATCTGGAAACTGCGCCAAGTGTCAGCGAAACCTGACTACGGCCATCAAGCGGGCTCGTCATCTAGCGTTGCTCCCCTTCGCACCGGACCACCTGCGGGTGACAGGCTCCGTTGCGTCGAGCACCAGGATTTCCGACGATGAGAAAGAAACTCCAGAGGATGGCGAGAACATCGAGGAACCAGAAGACACGGCAGAAGCTGAATCTGAAGCGGATGATTCCTCGACTGAGCTTGAGTCCAAAGGACCTGCTGAAGACGTTTCGAATGGCGATGCCGACACACCTGCCGAGGCCACTGAAACCCTTGAATCTCGAGGGGACGATACTGAAACCGACCCAGATGCGGATGCTTCCTTGACCGATGCACCTGAAGACACGGTAGAAGCTGAAATCGATAAGGACGATTCCACAACTAAAGCGGAATCCGAAGAACCTTCTGAAGACGTTTCAACTACCGAGCCAGAAACAGAAGCTGAGCCAGAAGCAGAAGCCAGCGCAGACGAAGAACAGAAGTAGTCTCTTCTGGCTGACAGTTCATCGTTATCAGGGCTTGAGTCGCTAACCAGGCGGCGCCCTGACCGCAGCAATAACTGAGTGCCGAAGATGTCCCCAGAAGACAGCCAAGAAAACAGCCCGGAAAATAAAAACGCAGACCAGAACGAAGCCCAGAGCCAATCGGAAGCAGTCGACGGCCCGACCGTCGACTATGAGGCAGGCCGTCGCAGTATTACGACGCGAGGTGGCAAAACCCGTCGGCAAATAGTAGAGGACAAGCGCCAGCTGCAACGAAAGTCCAGGCCGTTCATCTTCGTTGCGGCAATCGTGCTCATCGCCCTCCTGGCAATCCCGGTTTATGCGTATTTCCAGGTCTTCGTCTTTCCGCCGCGTGAGTTGGCCCTCAGGGTTGCAGGCACTGAATACACGCGCGGAGACGTCGTAAACTTCATTCGGTTCAACCAGCGGATGAGCGAGGACCTCGGAGTACCGTTCGAGATCGGGAACTCGCTGTTCGACGCTCTGCAAACGCTGCAAGAAAACGAACTGGCGTTTCAACTTGCGCCGCGGTTCGGAATTACCGTTTCGTCTGATGAGGTCGACGAGCGTGTCGATTCGATCCTTGGTTTTGTTGCAGCAACGATTGCCGAACGCGAATCGAGGGAGTACCTGGGCAATGTCGAAGAAGCCAGGCGCCAGTTCATCCATCGCATCGGAATGGACGAGTCAGTATTCCGGGATTTCATTCGCAAGAGCATGTTCAGGGAGCGACTGCGCGCAGTCGTAGCCGAAGAGATACCGCGTGTCCAGGCGCAGGTCCACCTGTACGAGATCATCCTGTTCGATCGCGATCCTGAAACTCGACGGGCGATGGAACGAGACCTGACCAGTGGAGATCCTGTCGAGGAAGTCGTTCTCCGGTATTCGGACGACCCGAACGTGCTGAGGGACCGGGGTGACCGGGGCTGGTACCCATTTGGCGTATCGCCCGAAATCGACGCCCTTTTGTTTGGACTCGACTCAGATGGAAACCGGCTTCTTCCGCTTCGGACACCCAGTGACGGCCGATACGACGGCGAAACTAACTGGTGGAGCTACATCGTAGTCGAAGAAGTGAACGACGCCCGGGAGATTGACGAAGAAAACTTCGATGCGCTGGCAACACGTGGAATGACGATCTTCTTGAATCAGGAACGCGCCAACTTCGACCTGTATATGGTCCTCGACAGCGAGATTTTCGATTGGGTGAACAACCAGGTAAGACTTTCTACGATTCTGCCAACGCCGACCCCTGTCTCGTTCGAATCGCAATTCGGCGGGCTCTCGCAGTTGGAGCCATAGCGCTTATGGCAGCTGCAGCACGGCCGGCGCGTAGTGAAACGACCGGTATTGGCCTGTTGGGTCTCGGGGTTGTCGGCTCGGCAGTGGCCAGGGCCATCGTCGGGCGACACGGGTCGGGAGACCCAAACGTTCCGCTTACAGTGAGAGCGGTGGTGGTTCAAGACCCTCAACGTAAGCGCGCAGTCGATCTTGATCGCTCGATAATCTCGACCGACGCCGACTCAGTCATAGCGAATCCGGAAGTTGGGATTGTTGTCGAACTAATGGGTGGCGAAGACCCGGCGTTTGACTACATCTCCAGGTCGCTCAATGGTGGCAAGCATGTCGTTACCGCCAACAAGGAAGTCTTGTGCAAGCGTGGTGGTGAACTGCTCGCCATTGCCGCGGAAAACGATGTACAGCTGCTCTATGAAGCCAGTGTGGGCGGCGGCATCCCGATAATCGGACCGCTCATGAACGACCTGACGGCGAACAGGATCCAGAGCATCCGGGCCATTATCAACGGCACCACCAATTTCATTCTTACCAAGATGGCGCACGAGGGTGCCGATTTTAACGATGTGCTCGCCGAAGCGCAATCACTGGGTTATGCCGAAACCGACCCGACCGCTGACGTCGACGGTTTCGATTCGCTGTACAAGATTTCTGTACTTGCACGACTGGCCTTCCACACCGAAGTTTCCATCGACGCGATTCACCGGGAAGGAATCCGGGGTGTCCATGCCAAGGACTTCCGGTATGCAAGCGAACTCGGGTTCACAATCAAGCTCCTCGCCGTGGCGCAGGCCAATGAAAAGTCGGGTTTGTTGACCCGGGTGCACCCGGCACTGATACCGCTGAGCGTCCCGATGGCTTCGGTAAACGGCGTTCTCAACGCCGTCGAGGTCGAAGGCGATCTCGTAGGCCGTTTGTGGTTCCAGGGGCCGGGGGCCGGCCCCGAACCGACAGCGAGCGCCGTTCTGGGTGACATACTGCGAATCGTGAGAGGTGGTCCGGGCGCTTCGACGCGAGCCGACGTGCCTGCACCGTTCGATATCGCGTCGATGGACGATCATGTCTGCCAGTACTATTTGCGATTGACTGTGGCCGACCGGCCCGGAGTGCTGGCAAGCATTGCAAAGGTGCTGGGCGATGCCGACATTAGCATCGGTTCTGTCCTCCAGAAAGATATTGACCCGGAGAACGAATCTGCCGACCTTGTGATAATGACGCACCCGGCGCGGGAAGCTAACATGCAGAATGCCGTGAGTTCGCTGAAACGACTCGATGCGGTTATGCGTCTGGACAGCCTTCTGCGGGTTGAAACCTACCCGAGTCGGTCCTGACGTTTGTTGCGATGTTTAGCGGCTGGCGCGAGAAGCCAGCCTGATCAGGAGCGGCCCTACCTTTGCCGATGCTGCCCGGTGTGATCGAAAGGTATCGGGAGTTTCTCCCTGTTACCGACGCCACACCGGCCGTCTCGCTCGGTGAAGGGAGCACACCCCTTGTCAGGTCGCGGAGCATTGGCGACGCGGTCGGCTGCAAAGACCTTTATTTCAAGCTCGAAGGATGCAATCCGACCGGGTCGTTCAAAGACCGCGGAATGGTTGTGGCGATCGCCAAAGCTCTTGAGGCGGGCAAAAAACGGATCATCTGTGCATCCACTGGCAATACCAGCGCCTCGGCGGCTGCATACGGGGCCAGGTACCAGCTCGAAACACTTGTACTGGTGCCGGCCGGCGAAATCGCGCTCGGCAAACTCGCCCAGGCAATGGCGTACGGAGCACGTATCCTCGCAGTTAACGGTGGTTTCGACGACGCATTGAACGCTGTGCGGGGCATTGTCGAATTAATGGACATCGAGTTGGTGAACTCGGTAAATCCATTCCGTATCCAGGGTCAGAAAACCGGTGCTTTCGAGATCGTCGATGAACTTGGGGAGGCCCCGGATTTTTTGTGCATACCGGTAGGCAATGCCGGCAACATTACGGCCTACTGGAAAGGATTTACCGAGTATCAGTCGATGGGCCGGGCCGAAGCCACGCCCAGGATGATGGGTTTTCAGGCGGCAGGTGCGGCGCCGATCGTTCTCGGTAAACCCGTTGCCAGGCCAGAAACCATAGCCACAGCGATCAGAATTGGAAACCCCGCGAGCTGGGAGAAGGCAGAAGCCGCCCGCGACGAGTCGAACGGCATGATCGACATGGTCGACGATAACGAGATTATCGATGCATATCTTCGCCTTGCGAGGGAGGAGGGAATCTTCTGCGAGCCGGCCTCGGCTGCGTCTGTCGCAGGGTTGTTCAAACTGCCCGAATTAGGCGTAGACCTGACCGGTAAGACCGTTGTCTGCATCTTAACTGGCAACGGTCTCAAGGATCCCGGCACAGCAGAAAAGCGTGCACTTGTCGAGCTTGAATACGTAGAGCCGGATATCGATTCGGTGATGAAACTGTTAAACAGCGGTAAGAAAGTAAGATAATCGCCAGATATCTGGGGCCTGTCTCCCAGAATTTACGATGCTCGGCCAGGGTTCCTGGCCAGGGTACTCAACCAGGACGCTCAAAAAAGGTACAGCCAAAATATTGACCTGTTGCATCGCCGGGACCGAGCAGGGAACATTTGAAGACCTTGCCGATCACTGGCAACACCTGATCGATGGGTGCTCCGAGCCGACGTTCTTCGATTCTCCAACCTGGCAAAAGGCGTGGTGGTCGGAGTATGGCGCGAATTCAGAACTAAAACTGCTGGCCGTCCGTTCCGATTCGGGTGACATCAAGATGATCGCACCGTTGATGGTCAACGGCAGCGTGATCAGCTTTCTCGGGGGCACGGACCTGGTCGACTATCACGATTTTTTGTCGGCCGATCGCTCGGGCTCCGGTTCTCTCGAAGCGATCGTCAGAGCAGTCGATGAAATGCCCGGGGTCGAGTCGATCAAGCTCCAGTCGATACCCGGGAACTCGGCTACGATCACCAGGTTTCGTGAATTCGCTGAAAAGTTCGGATGGAACGTAGAAATCAAACAGGAGGATGTCGCGCCGCGTCTCGAACTTCCAACATCGTGGGATGCATATCTTGGGGGTCTTCGGAAAAAGGACCGGCACGAGCTGCGTCGCAAATTGCGAAGACTCGAAGCGGCAGGCGAAATCAGGCAAATCGAGTTGAGTCGGCCCGGTGATATTGAAGTGGCGATGGACGATTTCATGGTGCTGTACCGCATGAGCACGACCGGCAAGGCTGAGTTCATGACCCCGGATCGGGAGCGCTTTTTTCGCACGGTTGCCGTGGCAATGGCGGACGAGTGTACGACCCGGCTGGTCTTCCTCGAGATCAACGGTGAAAAAGTCGCGGCTTCTCTGACTTTTGTGTGCAGAAATGTACGCTATCTCTACAACAGTGGCTACAATCCCGCCAGGTCCAGTCTTTCAGTTGGACTCTTGAACCACGCCCTGACCATAAAAAGGTCGATAGAAGAAGGACTCAGGGTGTTCGATTTCATGCGGGGAAACGAGGCTTACAAGTACCATCTTGGTGGGGTC
Source organism: Chloroflexota bacterium (assembly GCA_022564545.1). Classification (GTDB taxonomy): domain Bacteria; phylum Chloroflexota; class Dehalococcoidia; order Lucifugimonadales; family Lucifugimonadaceae; genus Lucifugimonas. The sequence goes on from JADFLG010000029.1 coordinate 22,751, forward strand.
GACCGCGCGGTCTTCGCCCTGACCGCAACACGCCAGACTGGCGCTCAAACGTAGTAACGAACGTGAAAATATGCATATAGCCTTCATTACGGTCCACGGGTGCCCTTTGCGCCAGGCAGGCAGCAAAGACTCTGGTGGAATGAATATCTATATCCTTGAAATGGCGAAGAAGCTTGCTGCCCGCGGCGTGCAGGTCGACGTTTTCACCCGGCACCACGATCCCCTCGATCCGCAAATCGTGATGCTCGCTCCCGGCGCCCGGCTGATCCACCTGCCCGCCGGCCCGCCGTCTCTCGACAAGACCGGTGTCTACGAACTGCTACCCCAGTTCACATCCCAGATGCGCCGGTTCTGCATTTCGAACCGCCTGCGTTATGACCTTGTAAGCACCCACTACTGGCTGTCTGGACTGGTCGGAATGCGACTGGCTTCGGAGTGGGGCGTGCCGCATAGCACGAGTTTCCACACGATGGCCGAGATGAAGCGCCGTGGCCACCCGGAAGAATTGGAAGTGGAACAACGCGATAGCTCCGAGTTGGCGATATCTCGGTCGGTGGAATCGATAGTCGTCTGGACCGACGACGAACGGGACGCCATTGTCGAATACTGCGGCATCGGTCCCGAAAAAATCTGTGTCATCCCACCGGGAGTCGATCTCACCCGGTTCCGCCCGATGTCTCAGCGCCAGTCCAAAGAGCACCTTGGATACGGTGAAGAAAAGAACATTCTCTTCGTGGGCCGTCTGGAACCGCTCAAGGGGCTGGACAACCTGTTCCGCGCAGTGGCCAGTCTTGAGAATTCGAGCTCGGTCCGCCTCAACGTGGTTGGTGGCGATGAAAATTCACTGGAAAAAACCCGGCTTCAGGCCCTGGCAACTCGAATGAAGCTCAACACTTCAATTCGCTTCATCGGACAGGTCACCCAAGAAAAGTTGCCAGTGCACTACAACGCTGCCGATGTCTGCGTGGTGCCGTCGCACTATGAGAGCTTTGGGCTGGCAGCGCTCGAAGCGGCAGCCTGCGGTCGACCCGTGATCGCTTCAAGTGTCGGGGGACTGCCAGCAATTGTTCTCGACGGTACGACCGGGTATCTCGTCCCGTCTCGTCGGGCTGACATGATGGCCGAGCGCCTGTGTACGCTGCTGAAAGACGACGTGCTTCGCTCGCACATGGGCATCGCAGCCAGATTTCACGCTGAAACACTCAGCTGGGACCGCTCGGCCGATTCACTGCTGGCCTGGTACCGTGAACTGGTTCCAGAACAGGTTGCGGCCGCGATGCCCGCGGCTGGTGGCTAGGAGCGAGTCCACCCTCCCTCGCCCTGGCGTGCCCCGCTGAGTCCTGATTCAATCGGGAATGCGTTTGGCGCACCATCGACGATACCGCGGGGTCGCGTGCGATGATTTTCTCCGGCAGGGTAGGCGCTGATTGATTCGGCGGGTCGAGCCGGTGTCTGCCATAAGGAGTTTGTCACGGGGCGCAGGCGAGCGCCGTCAGGAGGGCGGAGGTGCTATCAAGTGTGTTCCGGGCAGGCGCATAATCCCGGCGGAGTTTCCGCCGTGCGTAGTGGCAGCGTATTTGTTGGTCGATACCGAGAACTGACGCTCCTCCGAGAAGGGCTGGGGCAGCTCGCGCACGGGTCGCCCATGATTACCTCGGTAGTTGGTGAAGCCGGCATCGGCAAAACTGCGCTGGTGTCGCAGGCGATGGATTCGGCGGCAGGGCTCGGGATCCGGGTGGCGCGATCATCGGCGGTTGAGGGCGGTGGATCGCCGGCGTACTGGCTCTGGAAGGACGTTCTCCGTCAATTATCGATTGGCGATCAAATCGATTTCGACGGTCTCGACCACGCCGACCACCTTGCGCCAAACGGGGCGGCAGACGTGCCGACTGACGCCGCGACGCGTCCGCAACGCGAGTTCCAGTTTTATGAAGGAGTGACCGACCGTTTGCGTGCGCATGCGCACGAGTCGCCGCTGCTAATCGTTTTTGAGGACCTGCACTGGGCTGATGACGAGTCGTTGCGTCTTTTATCGCATTTCGTTCACGGGCTGGCCGGTATCGAAGCCGCAGTCGGGATCGGGTTGATCGTGACTTACCGAGATCGGCCCGGTGGCGGGCCGGACTCGTTTTCCAGCACCATTTTGCAGATGGCCCGCGCCGCGGGCTCGGAGAACATTCAACTGGGTCCGTTCAGCAAGGAAGAGTCGGCAGAGGCGGTCCGGCTAATCGCCGGAAACGTCGGGAATATCGCGATCGACGATGTGTTTGAACGGACGGGCGGCAACCCACTGTTTGTCACAGAGATCGCCCGGATGACCGGAGCCGAAGGCACGATGACCGGAGCCGAAGGCACGATGACCGGAGCCGAAGGCACGATGCGTGATCTGCCGGCCACAGTTCAACTCGTCATCGACGACCGGCTTGGCGCGCTGAGTCCCACGGCCATCGAACTCCTCGAAATAGCTTCTCTCGCAAGGGGAGCGTTTGCACCTGCCGTTTTGCTTGACGTTGCGAAGAAATGGACGCTGGAAGAAGTGCACAGCGCGCTCGGCGAAGCGACCGATTTTCGGTTCCTTGCCGAAACCCCCGGACCTGTTAAAGCATGGGATTTCCGACACGCTGTCGTACGGGAAGCGGTGGCATCGCGAATCGGCAATGACCGACGCGCGCAACTCCACGCGGCATACACCAGTGTGCTTGAAACCGAATATCGAAACGCCCTGCCCGAGCGTTCTGAGGAGTTGTTGTTCCATGTGCTGCGGGCCGGGCCGCTGGTTGAAAACAGCCGCGTCGTGCGGTATTTGCTGTTCGCTGCGAGGGCGGGAATGCGTTCGCTGGCATTCGAGCGGGCCGCCGGGCATTACCT
>JADFLG010000030.1 GCA_022564545.1 Chloroflexota bacterium
CCGATCGCCACCTTCGCGCCTTCGCGCACAAAGGCGCGCGCCGCGGCCGCGCCCATGCCCGATGCGCCGCCCGTGATGATCGCTACCTTGTCGTCGAGTCTGCCCATGGTGCCCCCCTGCTCCGGCGCGACACGATAACACGTGTGCGATGCGGAAGAGGGCGTCTGGCAGGATAAACGTGGCTTCGCCGCGGCTGTGCGCTCTGGGAAGGCCCGCCCACCACCCGCGAGAAGCGGGGGCTCGCCCCTTGCGCCCCCGATCTGGAGGTGAGAGCCGGGCTCTCGTGCCGGGCGGCCGCTGGCGCGTCCTAGCGGCCGCGTACCTCGCGGTTCGCGTCGTGCGCGCGGTCGTCGTGCGGCAGGTTGTCGGCCGCGCCGCGTTCGACCATCCCCGCCTTCCACGCCGCCACCGGCGTCTCCTGCTCCGGGGTAGGGGCGAAGATCGTGACGGAACTGACTGCCGCTCAAATCGAAAAGCTTCTCATGTTTCGAGGTTACGGAAACCCGAGCGGAAAATTCTGGTTCGTCGGCATGGAAGAAGGCGGAAGCAGCAACATTGAAGACCTGCTCATCAGGACCGAAAGGTTTGCAGACCTTGAGGATCTTGCTGAGTCTCACTCCAATTTTCCATCGCACAACATGCGAGACCTCATTCAAACGTGGCGGCGAATGTCAGCGATAGTTGGTCACCTGAATGGCGAAACTGCTTGGAAACATCCTGAGTTCGCGCGGGATTATCAACAATTTCATCTGGGACGCCCTTCCAGCCAGACCTACCTGACGGATATTTTCCCGATGCCGAAATACGGGATTAACGATTGGCCGTATCAACATATATTCGGCACTCAGAAACAATATCGCGAAAAGATATTTCCAGAACGCGCGAACCTGTTGGCTGAGGCATACTCTTCGGCCAACCCAAAGCCAGAATTCGTAATCTCCTATGGGAAAACATTCTGGGAATATCATCGAAAGGTGTTCGATTTCGTTGATTTTGAACCTGCGCTCGACGGAAACATTGAATGGGGCCGCGTCGACAATACCGTGTTCATTTTGACGAACTTTTTTAGCTCACGAACCGGGGTGACATTGAGCTTCGTTGATCGGCTGTGCGAGTTCGCTCTCAGCAAATCGCCAAACGAACCTTAAAAAGAAAAGCCCCCGGTTTTGCCGGGGGCTTCTCACGCATGTCACGCCGCGAGGCGGACTGTAAGCCGAGTCCTGTACCGCCTTCCATTACGAAAGTCGGCGACGGCCATCCATCTAGGCCTGCAGTTGCCCGCAGGCTCAAGCGACCAACCCGGAAGCTACCCGGATCCGGTCATCGCTTCCCTATTTGGTCTTGCACCGAGTGGGGTTTGCCGTGCCCCGCATGTCGCCATCCGGGCGGTGCGCTCTTACCGCACCCTTTCATCCTTACCCCGATTCGATTTCTCGCATCGGGGCGGTTTGCTTTCTGTTGCACTTTCCGTCGGGTCGCCCCGCCCTGCCGTTAGCAGGCACTCCGATCCATGAGGTGCTCGGACTTTCCTCCCCTGCGCCAAATTGCTCCGGCACAGCGGCGACCGTCCGTCCTCCTCGCGACACGGTTAAGGGTACAAGGAATCGAGCCTGCGACGGCGTGGGTGTCTTAGTGAAGACTTTTGTCGCAGCATTCCCCCTCAACCTCACCTTCTCCCTCGGGGAGAAGGAATGCATGACCGCATCGCAAGGACATGCGCGACCAACTCCTGATACCCTGCCGACTCACCACAAGACATTCGGATACTCTGGCGAATATCCAGGGAGAAGCATGGAATCTCGCCAACTTGGTAAAAACGGCCTCACCGTCCCGGTGGTATGTCTGGGCGCATGGCCCCTCGGCGGCGGAATGGGCGAAATTCCCGACGAACAGGCCATCGCAACGATTCACGCCTCGATCGGCGCAGGCGTCAACTTCATCGACACGGCCGAAGGCTACCGCACCAGCGAGGCGGTGCTCGGAAAGGCCATTAAAGGCCGCCGAAACGACGTGATTCTCGCAACCAAGCTCTCCGGTGACCACTCGCCGGAGCATATGTCGTCGGCCATCGAAAACAGTCTGCACGCACTCGGGACCGACTATATCGACCTCTACCAGTTGCATGGCCCGCGACCCGAGTACCCCATCGAAGAGACGATGGCCAGCCTGCTGAAGTTGAGAGACGACGGCAAGATCAGGTATATCGGCATCTCCAACTTTTCGAGTGAGCAGCACGCCGAGGCTGCGCGGTTCGGTCCGGTCCACAGCTCTCAACCCCGATACAACATGTTCCACAGGACGGCCGAAGAATCGGTCCTGCCGACCTGCCTGGAACTGGGGATCGGTGTCATCCCTCACTCGCCGCTCGCGAAGGGAATGCTGACCGGCAAATATCGGCCCGGCCACGTCTTTGCGGGCGACGACGAGCGCGCCGGCAAGCTGGAGTTCAAGGACGATCAGTTCAACGTTGCTTACCCGATAGTCGAACGGCTGATCGAATGGGCTTCTGGCCACGGACGAGACGGCGCACAGCTTGCCATCGCTTGGACCCTGGCCCATCCGGCAGTAACAAGTTGCATCGCTGGTGCAAAGACGCCCGAGCAGGCGATTCACAACGCATCGGCAGGCGATTGGCGTCTCTCAAGCGGCGATATGGCCGAGATTTCCGAAATCCTCGGCGACTTCCAGCTGAAGTCTGCATAAATCCGGGCACAGGGACAAACGCCCGGCGACTAACGCAGTGCTTCGAGCCAGGGCAACACGACCGGCAGCATCTTATCTGGATGTTCACGGTTGATGTTGTGACCTGCTCCCAAGATCTTTTTCACCGTGAATTCGTCGCTGTCTGGAATGATTCCGGCGAGATAATCGTCGGGCAGGATCCCTCCGGCATCTGGATCAGCCTGCAACAGCAGTACCGGGCAATCGATTTTTGCCAGCGACTCAGCGGGATCACCGCCTCCACGGGCTCTGCCACTGACCACATTGCGGAGAATCTCGACATCCATTTGAAGAAGGCATTCAGCTTTCCACGACGCGAAATACACGGGCTGATTTGGATTTGCCGCCTGTAATTTCGAAGCCATTTCTTCCGCTGACAACCCGGCTTCGATCAAATCAAGATGTACTTGAAATGCATTCACGGTCGGGCTACTGCCGGTCGAAACCGGACGTTTTCGTCCAAAGACCGCTGGATCTTCCAGAACAAGTGCCTTCAGCTGTTCTGGCGGTTCACCTGCCATGACAACGGCGTTTCCGCCCCCCATCGAATGTCCCCACACGATTGTTAGCGCTTCACAGACATTTTCCATTACGAACCGAATGTCTCTAGCGTGATCTTCACGTTCGTAATGGCCGGGCGTATGGCCCGAGAAGCCGTGACCACGCTGATCCATCGCCACTACACGGTGATTTTCGACTAGCGAATCGATCACACGCAGGAACCCGTCTCGCCGGCTTGTCACTCCATGAAGCAGCAACAATGTGGAGCCGTTGTCTGGTCCGACGGAGTATCCAATCTCCACCTCACCAGTGTTGATCGTGTGGTCAGTAAATCCATGCAGAAGGAGCGCCATAGCTTGCCAGGTCCCTCCAGGGATGGTCGAACACATGGAGTTGTACGGAGACACCTTACTCCGCATCGTCGCAAGTGACCGCGACCAGGTGACGGACACTCAACGCACAACCCGACTCCCTCGCTGTGACCGATTGAGGGCTAACCTGGAGTAGCGTCCTCACCCGCCGTGTGCGGAACGACGTCGGGCGGGATAACGCCTAGCTTGCCGGCCTGGTAGTCTGCGAAAGCCTGCTGGAGCTCTTCCTGGGTGTTCATCACGAACGGGCCGTACCAGGCCATTGGCTCTCGAATCGGCAGGCCTCCAAGCAACAGGACCTCCAGTTCAGGCGTCTTACTGTCCTGCTCCTGATCGGCGGAAAGGGTTATCGAATCTCCCTTGCCGAAAACCGCTGACTGTCCCATGTGGATCGGTCGCCGCTCCGGTCCAACCGTTCCTTTTCCTGCCAGCACATATGCAAGCGCGCTGTAGTCCTGTCGCCACCCCAGTTCGAGCTGCGCCCCGGGACTTACCGTAGCGTGAATGAACGTAATCGGGGAGTGAGTTACTCCCGGTCCCTCATTCCCATCGACTTCACCGGCGATGATTCGCAGCAGGGCCCCGCCATCGTGTGAGCTCAACAGCTTCAGATTGTTGCGAGCAATTTCCTGGTAGCGGGGATTGGCCCACTTTTTATCTCGCGGCAGGTTCACCCACAGTTGAATGCCATGCATCAACCCACCGGTGATGACAGTTTCCTCGGTCGGCGCCTCGATGTGCAGAATCCCCGCACCGGCGGTCATCCACTGCGTGTCGCCGTCGCTGATCAGGCCGCCGCCGCCTTCTGAGTCGCGGTGCTTGAAGGTCCCCTCGATCATGTAAGTGACCGTCTCGAACCCGCGGTGGGGGTGCCACGGCGTGCCCTTGGCCTCGCCCGGACGCCACTCGACCTCGCCCATCTGGTCCATCATGATGAACGGATCGGTGTACTGGTAAGGGATGCCGGCGAAGGCCCGGCGCACGGGGAATCCCTCCCCTTCCAGGCCCGACGGAGCGGTGGTAACGGTCAATACCGGTCGGACGACACCGTCGGAGGCAGGTCGTGAAATGCGGTCAAGAGCAAGTATGTTGTCGACCGTTACAGCGGGCACCGCGATTCTCCTTTTTTTATCGCCGGGCGTGCCGAGGCCGCACTTGGGCGACCCGCGAGCTCCGCGGGGCACACCAGGGCAGTTTGGCTCCGGGCGTAGAACTTGGTCGCGGCGCGAGCTCCGCGGGGCACACCAGGGCAGTTTAGCGCTGCGAGTTTTTCGACGCTTGCAAATAGCAAGTCTACTGTCTAATTCCGGTGAATTAGATGCGGAACACCGGCTCGAGATTCCTTCTGCCCCTTTCGATCCCAGCCGATCATGCTGGACTACGGACCACTCCGATCAAACGCTCTTAGAACCGTGGGATGACTTCCACCCGCTCCTCGCCGACAACAACTCGTTCGACCAACGCAGAAACAGCGGTTTTAGCGACCGCGACATCTTTGCCGCGCGTTTCCGTTAGCAGTTGATCGACATTTGGGTCTGGCCCCTCAACGTCATCTCGACCCGATCCGGCCCGTGCGCTCTCAAGCCTCTTCAGCGGCGCTGCCAGGTCCTGCAGCGTGCCGTAAGCCGAAGCCACCATCCGGACCGCACGATTGAAATCTCGCTCTGCGTCCGCGATCTCATCCGCCACACTGTCGCCCAGAACAGGTCGCAATTTCTTTTTTACCCGCTCGCCCCAGCGCTGCATGTCTCGGAGGACCGCATCTTCCAACACATCGGCGTGCCACGAAGAATGCCGCGCCACATCCTCGTTTCGTTCCCTCCGAGCATCCCGTGACGGACATTCGTAGTATCGATAGGACCTGGAATTTGTTGTGCCGTCAGACCGCTTCCATGACCTGCGGCGTGTCAGACCGAACAGGCCCCTGCCACATAGATCGCACCGTACTATGCCACCGAGCAGGTAAGGCGCTTCGCCGGCCTGTTTTCTCACCGGCCTTCGCATTCGGGTGACGGATTCGGCACGATTAAATATCTCGCGCTCGACCAGCGGCTCGTGACTCCCGGCGATACGCACACCATAGCGGGTGTAGGTCCCGAGATAGGTCCTGTTTTTCAAAATACCCGCGATCGCGAGCGCCGACCACGGACGACCAGTCCGGGTTCGGAACCCACGGTCGTTAATCGACCGCGCAATGGCCCTGAAACCCGGTCCGCCGAGCGGTTTTGACTCCGGGGCGTGCCAGGGCCCGGCATATGTTTCGAAAATCTCCCTTACTATCCCGGCCTCGCCTTGCACGGGCTTGAGCAGACCGTCCGCACCGGCCTCGTAACCGTACGGCGTGCGGCCCAGCACCTCGCCGCGCGATGCCTTGGCGACAATAGAGTCACGAATCCTTGCCTGTCGCTGCGGCGACCGTCCACCGAGGCCGAGCAATCCCTCGCCGCTCTGCAGGGCATCTGGCCGGTCGGGGTCTGTGCAGCGGACCTCGGTGCCCAGCCGGTCCAGTTCCAGCAAACGGGACACAAGCGTTTCAAGATCCTCCGCGAAGTGGGAGGCGTCGGGAACCAGTACCAGCGCCAGACGGGCGCCCTGACCGGTGAACGATGCGATCATCTGCCGGTAGCGGTCGTGGCGAGCATCGAAATCTCCCGGCGCTTCGTCCTCAGCCGGCTCGTACCAGGCGACCAACTGATGCGAATTTCGCTGACAGTAGAGTTCGATCTCTGCGCGCGGGTGCAGCCATTCCGTCTGCGCGAAAACGTCTCCAGACTCCGGAGACGCGTTGGTACTTTGGGCGGGTTCGCTATGGAATCCGACAGCCCTCAATTACGCCTCGGTAATGAGCGCCCTGCCGCAGCTGCAGGGGATCGGGCCATCGGCGTTTCGCAGCCGGGTAAGCTCGCCGACGGGAAGCCGGACGGCGCAACCCTGGCAGACGCCGCGTTCGACACGGACAACGGCCACCCCGCGGTTGGATCTGAATAGACGTGTGTACCGGGCCAGATCGTCTTCAGGAATTTCCGACGCCTCGGCATTCCTCAGCTCAAGCATTTTGTTGTACTCGGTCCCGACACGAACCTTCTCCTGGCGCAGTTCGATGTTCCGGGCCTTCCACAGACCTTCTTTTTCGGTGAGCTCTTGCGTCAGTCCTTCAAACTGCTGCCGAGCGTGTTCCGCAGCGATTTCGGCAGGGGCGATCGATTCCTCAACCTGCGCAAGGTTTCGCCGCGCGGCGGAGTGTTCGGTTTCGATTGCGGTCAGTTCGCGCACATTGGTGATGGCACCGCCATACAGCCTGGTTTCGAGTTCGGCAACCTTTCCCTTAAGCATTGCGAGCTCGGACTCAAGACGGGCCGTCTCGACTTTGGATTCGAGTTCCATGACTCTGACCTTTTCGCAATTTTCGCGCAGTTCAGGTAATCCACCTTCGGATTTGAGTTCCTGCTCGACCTGCCGATAGTCGCGACGTCTGAGTGCGAGAGCCTGATCCGTGTCCTGAAGTGAAAGTAGTGATTTGGCGATTGTCACAAAGCGGTCCTGGGAATTGCTTTTGGTCGGGGATGTGCCGGGCTCTCAGTTGAATACTAGACCTGTGAAATTCGGTGTCAAATATGAGTACGGCTATCTGCACCGTTCACACCGTCAGCCGACCGCCGGAAGTGTGTATGCTCGGTAGCAACAATACGGCGGTCCGACACCTCCTTCAATTTTACGGATTCTCATTTCTGGCATCTCCCGGAGTTTCGCTTGACCGACACCGACAGCTCTTATTTCCTTCAGCCGTTCATGAAAAGACGGGCACGAACGCGCATCGTGTGCACTATTGGACCGGCTACCGGAACGCTGTCGCGAATTAAACGGTTGATCCGTTCAGGGATGTCGGTCGGGAGGCTGAACCTGAGCCACGGTACCCCCGACGAACACCATGCCTATGTAAGGATGCTGCGGGACGCCGCGGAAGAGATGGGAATCGCCGTTGGCATCCTTGCCGACCTCCCGGGCCCGAAGTACCGCGTTGGAGAGATGGAGCAGGACGAAATCCTGCTGGTTACCGGCCAACATTTCGTTCTCCAGGTCGCACCGTGCGGCGGAAACTCCGAGCGCGCCAACGTCTGGCCTCCCGGACTACACAATGACATCAAACGGGGTTCCCAGGTCCTTATCGACGAGGGGACGGTCGAGATGAGGGTCGAGAGTATTCAGGGGACCGACATCAATTGCCGCGTGACCCTGGGCGGCGTTATGAAACCGAACAAGGCGGTGACGGCGCCGGGCAATACATCGACACTCGACTATTTCACTTCCGAGACCGAGAAAGCCCTTAAATTCGTCGAGTCCTCGGATGTCGATTTCGTCGGACTCTCATACGTGCGCGATGCAGACGATATGCAGCGCGTGCGAGCGCACCTGCTGAAGGCCGGCAAGACTCCTCAGCTGGTCGCAAAGATCGAAATTCAACAGGCAGTAGACAACCTTGTCGAAATTCTTGACGAATCGGACGCCATCATGGTGGCCCGCGGCGATCTGGGCGTGGAGTTGCCGTTCGAAAAGGTCCCGGCTGTGCAGAAACGAATTATCCGCATGGCCAATGAGGCCGGGAAACCGGTTATCACCGCCACGCAAATGCTGGAATCGATGATCGAGCAGCCTTCACCTACCCGCGCAGAGGCGACCGACGTGTACAACGCGGTGCGGGACGGGACCGACGCCATCATGTTGTCGGGCGAAACATCAATCGGGAAGTTCCCGTTCCGCGCCGTAAACGCAATGGCCCGCATTGCCAAAAGGGCCGAATCGTACCTCGAATACCCGATGCTCGCAGAACGCCACATGGCTGCGGCTATGAAGGGTGGGCTTGGTGTCGACGATGCGATCGCAGCTAGCGCTGTGGTCACAGCGTCCAGACTGAACGCGAAAGCAATTGTTGCGTTCACAGAATCCGGCAGCACAGCCGGCCGGGTGGCCTCCTATCGCCCGCCCATGCCGCTTTTTGCGCTGACTCCCGATTTCACGGGAGGTGCAAAGCTGGCCCTGCGCTGGGGTGTAATTCCGGTCGTCGTCGAACATTTTGAACAACTCCAGGACATGTTTTACGCGGGCTCGCAACTGGTTCTCGAAACCTCGATCGCTAAAGAGGGCGATGTGATCGTGGTTGTGGTGGGACTTCCGATCGGGTTCGCAGGGACAACGAACCTGTTGCGGGTAATCACGCTGCCCGAGCCCCTCGGCAACTAACGCCAACGCTCAGGTCTGCCACGCGGACGTTTTGCACCGGACGGGCATTCGCACCTGGGGCACACGCTCGGCGACCAACGCCACGCCGTGGTATGCCCCGCGGAGTCCCGATTGCATCGGGATGCGGCCCCGGCACGCCCGGCGACTAAGGCTGTTGTGCGGCGTCTTCCACGGCCTGTCGCAGGTGGTCCAGCTCAGCAGCGTCAGTTGGCTGGCCGCCGTAGCAGGCGGCGTTAAACCGACTCGTGACCGCGTGGATCGGTGCCCCGGGCAGGAACACGGCCAGCGCTGGCATTCGCTCGTTCGGAGTGACGTTCGGGTCGAAGACCATCCCACGTTTTATTGCATGGGCCAGGGTATCGAAGTAGAGCAGGAAGGCTTCGGCCACCCCCTTTTCACCCTCCGGCCATTTCCACAGAGAACGCCGCTCGCCACCCTTCAGCCAACTCGGCACCAGGCTGGATAACAGCTTCATCATGTCTGCCCTGGCGTCGGCATCACCACGGATCGACTCGCGGTCTGAATCTGCGTCGTCGCCATACCGGCTTGAGAACCGGCGATAAGCATAAACAAGAATGAAGAACAGGACTACGACCAGCAGTATCGACAGTGGCCACCGCAGCGCCCCAAGCGCATATTCGGTCGCTTTTTCTGCCTGCTCCGCGGCGGCGTTAAAATCCGGTGGTCCCGGTGCCGCCCCCCCGATTTCTTCTGCCGGTGTTTCTTCTCCTCCAAAGACGTTCTTGAGCCAGTCAATGAGTGCAATCAGCAGCCTCATCGCCAGTTCGATCGGCCAGCGCAGGACCCACAGCAACGCATCGACAAACGCGCCCCACAGGTTCACCAGACCCCTGACGCCAACATTGCCGTAACGGCCCGTAAGGAGCCCGCCAACTGCACCAACTGCGAGAATCGCGAAGACTGATATTCCGATAACGACCGGCCACGAAGCGTTCCCGGCATCATCTGTCTGTGACAGACGTGAGGCCGCCAACCCGATTAGCGAAGCACCGAAGAACGGAATCAGAATCTGCGTGATCCCGATATCGAACCCGACAATGAGTTCGGTCATCAGCGCAATCGCGATAATGGTGGTCCCAACTTTGAAGTCGCGCTTGAGTTGCGCGGCAACTTCACCGCCGGCGATCAATTTTTGTGCCCGGTACCAGATCGCCCCGGAAGCGACGAGCGCAATGATCAGGTCAGCGACGCTCTCTGCGTCGTATGTGGCGCCGAACATATCGATCGGCCACGCGATCTTGAACGACCAGGTGTCGCCTACCGTTGCCGAAGCCACGGTGAGATAGACGACGAGCAGTGCGACTCCGCCCTGGTAAAGAGCGACTGTCGTTGCATCGCCCCGCGCCCCGCCGAAGAGCCAGGCCGCGACAGCGCCGAAACCGAAAAGAATGAGCAGTGCAACCCAGGGAATTGCAGAACCCCCCAGGCCCAAAAGCGCGCCAATAACCGCCAGCCCCGAAAACCACAAGATACTCTCGACGACGATGAGAGCTATATATGCGAGGGTTGTCGGGTTACGCACTACCAGCGTTCTCCCCGTCGGTTCTGCGCCCGGGCGGCCGATACTGGCACATCGTTCCAACCAGCGCCACCGTTCGCCGGCCTGCCGAAATCTCGTTCACGTTGCGCATCCCGGTCCTCAACGGATTCAAGAAACAGGGCACGCCCGTCCCGGACCTCGAATTCTGGATAATCCGGCGGTTCCTCACGGCCAACATGCAGAATAATGACCGGATGCCCTGCACGGGCCAATCCGCCGAGGTAGTTCATGGTCCTCGGGTGGTATATGCCGCCAATGTGGATCAACGTGGCACCGGCCGGAATCGCACCACGGCGGTCGCGGGCAAGTTCATCCATAGTTCGGATGGCGATCGGGTGGACCATTGCAAGTGATTCAAGCAAAATCGTCAATTGTGTCGGCCCGGAGCTTGGCACAACAACGGCGTACGACCCCCGGAAAGAAGTAACGCCATTGGTAACCAGGCCAGTCTTGTATCCAAGGTCAAGTGCGTGCTTCGAGATGGATGCCGCCGCCTCCATGGTCGCCTCCAGTACGTCAGACCTGTAGCCCTCCCAGGGGACGCTTGTGGTAACGGCCTCGGCGAATATCACTACGTGCTCGGAAACACTCGGGTCGAACTGGCGTACGAACATCTCGCCACGGCGGGCGGTCGTTTTCCAATCGATGCTTTTTATCGGGTCGCCAGGACGATATTCACGGACCCCGGCCGGCCGCGAAGGGTCGTTCCACAGTGGCTGGCGCGACAGTGAATCGCCGATTGGACGCCGGGCTGGCAGCGAGAACCCCGGCAGCGACTTGATATTCGGGTAGACGAAAATCGACCACGGCGTGTGTTCAAGCGAGGCTTCAGCAGGGTAAAGGCCAAACAAATCACCGCTGCGCAGGCGGGTCTTGCCCAGTTTGTACATACCCCGAGACAACGCCTTTATCTTGCGCTTGATCTTCACGCGCTCGTAAGCGCCAAGCGATGTCGAAACGCTTATTTCCGCACCGCCAAGGTACGCCTGTTCAACGAATTTGTGACCTTCAACCAAAAGGCCGCGTGGTACAAACTCATTGATTTCCAGCCACGGTACCGGTAACGGTTTATTGTTTTCGATCGTGAACGTAATTTCTATGTCGTCGCCCTGGAACGCATGGTCGACCGACGCGGACCGGTCGATGGTTATCTCTTCAAGCGAGAGTGCGGCCCAAACCCTCGACGACATGGCGACGACGAACGCGAGTGCACCAAGTGCCGCGATCAGCGGTTCTCTGGACACCGCCCCAACAATCACAACGACTATGAGCAGAAGGACGAAGATCTCGCCAAGGGGGTTCAGGGCCGTGCCCCTGGATGCGGTCAGATTCGGGCTTCGATAACGCGCCTCGAGACCTCTCGTCATCCAGACGTAGTGCATACCCATTTATTCGCGCTCGATGGGGACCGGAGTCGATTCGGTGATTTCGCGCACGATCTCCGCGGTGGCCTGCCCCCGGAGTTGTGTGGTCGTTTCGGCGAGCAGGCGGTGTGCAAGTACCGGGACTGCCAGCTCCTTGACGTCGTCGGGCAGAACGTACGACCGTCCGTTCATTGCCGCCCTGCCCTGTGCGGCGTGCTGAAGGGCAAGCGAGGCGCGCGGGCTGGCTCCGAGCCGGAGGCTCGCACTTGACCGGGTCTTGGCAATGATGTCGAGCAGGTAGTCGCGGACCGTGTCGTCGACCCTGACCCCATCGACGGACTTGCGTGCCGAAAGAATGTCGCCCGCGGTTGCCACTGGCCGGATCGCGTCGGGATATTCGCCCGCCTTGAAACGGTCGAGCATCGACGATTCCTCTTCCCGTTCCGGATATCCAAGAGAGGCCCGCACCATGAACCGGTCGAGCTGGGCCTCAGGCAACGGGAAAGTACCTTCCATTTCGACCGGATTCAGCGTTGCCATGACCATGAACGGCTCGGGCAGTTCGCTGGTCACCCCGTCGATCGACACCTGCCGTTCCTGCATGGCTTCGAGCAGGGCCGACTGTGTGCGCGGCGTAGCGCGGTTGATCTCATCGGCGAGCAGGACCTGAGAGAAGACGGGCCCCGGTCGAAATTCAAACTCGCTTTTCGACATGTTGTAAAAGTTCACGCCAAGGACATCGGCGGGCACGAGGTCGGGAGTGAACTGGATGCGGCCGAACTGACAGTCGAGAGAGGCGGCAAGCGCCTTTGCCAGCGTGGTCTTGCCGGTGCCGGGCACATCTTCGAGCAGCACATGACCACGGCAGAGCAGCGCCACCACCGCGAGGTCAATGGCTTCCGATTTGCCAACGATTACCCGCTGGATCGATTCTCGTATTTCGGTCGCCAACCGCTGGACCGCTAATACGTCCGTGCTTCCGGCAGGGTGTGCATCTTCGGTAGATGCCTCTTTCGGCTGACTCTCAATCGCCAAGTAGTGCTCCGTTCTTAGAAGTGACAGTGACGTATTTTACGCCGTGTGAACGGAGCCGGGTTCGGGAAGGCCTGCCTTAATATCGTCACAGTCATTTTGAGGAGTGCGACAACGCTGTCATTCTGAACTTGCCCACCCTGAGTACATCCTGAGCTTGACGCAGGGCGCAGTCGAATGGGATTCAGAATCAGCCTTCGCCACGGAGCGACCCATCGATTCAACCTCTACCGAACTTGCCACTGTTCTATTCGTTACTCGCCCGGCGCTAAACGACAACGACAGTGTTCGTGAGTGTACCGATCTTTTCGATCGTGACGCTGATAACGTCACCGGCTGCAAGCGTGAACTCGGGGGGCGGAATAGTACCGGTGCCGGTCATGGCCGTCGTGCCGTCGGGCACCGCGTTGTGCCTGACCAGCCAGTCGGCCAGGTAGGCGCAATCACGCTTCATCTGGCTGGTGTTGGCTTCACCCTTGAACACCTCGTTCCCATCGCGCTCGATAAGCAGCGTCACGGCAAGTTTCTGCGGGTCCCCAACGGTTTCGGGTGTCGCCAGTGCCGGACCCAGCGCAGCCGACTTGTCGTAAACCTTCGCCTGGGGTAAATACAGCGGGTTTTCGCCTTCGATCGTCCGGCTGCTCATGTCGTTGCCCGCCGTATAGCCCACAATCTTGCCGCCGTACGTGACGAATGCGAGCTCTGGCTCCGGCACGTTCCATTCCGAGTCACCCCGAATCCCGACTTCATCAAATGGTCCCTGCAAACGGTCGAACGTCGATTTGAAGAACGCTTCCGGTCGCACCGCGTCGTAGACCTTGGCGTACACGTCGGGCGATCCGCTCTCGGCCTGTCGTTCTCGCATTGAGTCCATGTAGGTCACACCGAACGCCCAGACTTCAGGGGCGTCGATGGGTGGCAAGAGGGTTATGCCGCGCTTGCCGGGTGCTGCGCTTTCCAGAAATTCCTCCACGGAGATCGTGGCCGCACCAGAGCCAGGATTGATACTCAGGACGCCGCGAGTGACCGAGTCGATGTCAGAACCTGTTATCGACGCCGTTTTCAACAGATCGAGCGTCGAACCGATCCGTGGGTTGAGCGCGGTGAGATCGGCTATTTGCCCTGACTCGGTTTCAACGCCGACACGCCTCGTACCGCCCTGAATGTACTGGTAATAACGCATCTTCTACTTCCGTTTATCTGGCGTTGATTTTGTGAGTGCCCGATTCAGGCCAGCATAGGCCTGCCCGGACAAGATACCCGGTGAACTGGTTGGTCGAATCGGAAAATTTGGTGACAAGGTTAGCTGAGACGAGTGAAGTTGACCCCCCGCGCCCTGCCCGTCATTACTCGCATAATTCCTGTGTGCACTTCAAGACCAAGCCGATTGATGTGGCGTATATCTATGTAGCGGGGAACCTTTCTGATCAGTGATTCACGCGTTGACAAATACCGGGATTAATATTGGCCGCTACGCCGCAGGCCCGAGCGCGCTGATTGTCCTGCTGCTCACAGTCAATCTTGTTGCAATTCCGGGTGCACTTGCATCGGGGCCATATGCGCCCAATTCACCAAACGCGCTCACTGTCGTGCAGCAAACAGTCGATATCGACTACGGCAACAAGATATCGATTACGACTGTCGTGGACTCCGGAGCCCGGTCCGTAGATTCCGTGCGAGCTCTGTTCAGGCCCCGGGGCGGCTCGACAGTTTGGTCCTATTACTACCCCGAATTCGTCGTCGAGGGCGAAGGGATGTCGGTCACGTTCGAGATATCGACCGGACCGGGCTCCTACTATCCACCGGGAACGGAGTTCGAGATTGCGATCGAGGTGACTTCCCCGGGTGGCGACGTTTCAGTGGCCCGATCACCCGGCATGGTCGAATACCTGGACCCGGCTAAAGATTGGCAGCGTGCGGCCGGCGACGGCTATTCGATCGTCTATTACGGAGTTTCGGCACCGGACGTGAACAGCCTGATCGCTCAGGTAAATTCGCGTATCCCCACGCTCAGAGACGTCCTGGGTGTACCGGACACGCCTGATTTCCCAGTTTTCAAGGCAGTCGTGTTTCCGTCGGTTAGGGACGCCACACCATCGTTCCCGCCCGTCAGCCAGACTGCGACCGACCAGTTCCTGTTCGCAGGATTCGCCCAGCCACAGTATCGGCTGTTCGTGCAGGGGCAAATGAACCCGACGACCTTCGTCCATGAACTGGCTCACCTTTTCACGCACGAGGCGGTGTCGTCGTCGTTGCAGGGCGGGCTTCCCTCCTGGCTGGGCGAAGGGCTGGCAAGGTTCCTGGAAACCGGGTCGAGCAGCAGTTCAAATGCGAGGCTGCGCTCGAGTGTCCACCCCGATGAACTTCTCTCATTGCGGCACATGCAATCTATCCCCGGTCAGCGCAGCGACGTGTTTATCTTCTATCCGCAGGCCGGGGCGTTCGTTGGCTACCTGGTCGAAGAGTTCGGTGCCGGATCGATGGCGGACTACCTGGCAGCATTTAACGGGGGGCAGTCTGTGCTGCGGGCGTTTGAGGAGGTCTACGGCAAGTCGCTTTACGAAGTGGAAAACGACTGGCGGGCTAATTTTGAAGCCGGCCCGCTTGCAATACCTTCCGCCACACCAGAACCCACTCGACCGGCTGAAGGATCATCCGCGGGCACACCAGTTCCGCTGGTCGACTATCGTTCTGGTTCGACGGGCAATTCCGTTCCCGCAGACGGTCCCGCAGCCGTTCCCGCAGACGACTCCGCCGCGACCAGTACGACGGCTCCGGTTTTCCTGCCAACGGCCACGCCGCGAACTTCCGCTGTAAATTCTGAGGTTTCTGGAAATTCCGGAAACTCTGGGACTTCTGGCGACGGCTCGTCAACTGAAACCGAGGGCAATTCCAATCCCGATTACCTGGTCGCCGGCCTCGTGACCGTTCTGTTGATCGTCGTTGGAGTCTGGTTGTTCACCTCTCGTCGTTCTAAACTGCCGAAACGCAAATCGTAATTAAGCGCAGATAAATTCCTGCTCCCGAGGAGAGGGGGTTATTGAGATAGCCACCTGGTGACGCAGAGCGGCACCTACCGGCGCGATACGCCCCGTAATGCCACGAGAGACCACGGCGCAGCACGAATCACAAAATGAGCAGTTCCGGGCAACAATCTCCAGAACCCCCAACGGCCCCAGGGCCAAAAGTCGCGTTCGTATACGCCGATGAGCTGTCGCAGTACCAGTTATCGCCCGAACACCCGCTTCGCCCAATTCGCCTCCGCCACATGCAGGAGTTGATGCAGTCGAGCGGCCTGCTTGATCTCCCGAACGTGTCGAGGCCTGTGCCAAGACCTGCGACCCGCGCTGAAATCGAATCGGGGCACGACCCCGAGTACGTGTCGATCGTCGAGGCCATCTCAAACGGCGCGATCGCACCTGGTAAGGGCGAGTTCGGCCTCGGCACTCCAGACAATCCGACGCGGCCCGGGATGTATGACACGACGGCCCTGTGCGTCGGAACAGTGCTTGTCGCAGGTGAACTAGTGGTGTCGGGCGAAGCCGACATCGGTTTTGCCCCGGCTGGAGGAGTGCACCACCACGCGATGCGCCGGCACGCATCGGGGTTCGGGGTGTTCAACGACGCTGTGATCGCTATGAACATGATGGTCGACGCAGGTCTTCGGGTAGCCTATGTCGATATCGATTGCCACCACGGTGACGGCGTGCAGGCAGGCCACTACGATTCAGACCGGGTTTTGACGATCTCGATTCACGAGTCTGGACAATGGCTGTTTCCAGGTACGGGGCATGTGCAGGAGACCGGCTCGGGCGATGGCGCCGGCTACTCGGTCAACGTCCCACTGGCGCCGTATACACAGGATGCCGGCTGGCATGCGGCGTTCGACGCAGTTATCCCGGACCTGGTCCGTGCATTCAACCCCGACGTCCTGTTTACCCAACTCGGGATCGATACCCATTTTCAGGACCCCCTCACTCACCTGTCACTGACGACTCAGGGGTTCAACCTGGCTGTTGATAAATTAAGGAAGCTCGCTTCGGAAATCGGAAAATGGGTTGCGGTTGGCGGAGGCGGTTACGATCTTTCAGCGGTGGCACGGGCCTGGACAATGGCACTCGCAACAATGGCGAATTTCGATCTGCCCGACGACGTGCCAGAGTCGTTTACTTCGCTCGCCGGTGATTCGCTCGGGGGTGACTCGCTCGGGGGCGCCAGGAAATTCGCCGATGCTCCGCCACCGCCAAATGAGCACCGCCACTTAGCGGAAATCCAACAGCACAACTCACAGACCCTCGATGAGGTCCGGTCGCTGATATTCCCGAAGTTTGGTCTCTAGCGCTGGGGTCTCGCACCAATGGCACCAGCGGCACCCGCGTCTGCGGCGAACGTGTCTCTCAGCGCCGGGTACAGAGCTCGATATCGCTCGTAAGCCACGGCGTACGCATCTTGCGCGCTGGGTACGCCGGGCACGTCGGCGATCGGCTCGACCAAGGCCAGATCGGTCAGCCACGCGCCACCAGCTTCAACAACATTCGCAAACGCGCCAGTCCCCACAGCAGCCAGCATTGCGGCACCCAGCGGTGCACCCTCTGAGGGTCCGACGGTGCGGAGCGGCAGGTTCAACACATCACTCAGCATCTGCAGCCATCTTGGGCTACTGGCACCGCCACCCACAGCCACGGCTCCGGACGGGTTCACGTCGAGGGCTGACATGAGTGTGAGTGAATCTTTCAGTGCGAACGACACGCCTTCCATCACAGCGCGGGTCATGTGGGCGCGTTCAACTCCACCGTGAATACCGAAGAACACCCCCCGGGCATTGGCGTCGGCGTGGGGCGTGCGCTCGCCGGTAAGGTACGGCAGGAACGTCACCCCCGCGGAACCGGGAGGCACCGTAGCCGTTTCTTCTACGAGGTCGTCGAAATCGGCACCACCGGAAGTTCGCCGCCACCAGTCGAGAGCTGCGCCGGCGGAAAGCACAACGCCCATCAAATACCAGGTGTTGGGTACAGCATGGCACATCGAGTGAATCCGCATTTCGGGATCGGTAACAGGTGTATTGATCGGAGCTACAACAGCTCCCGACGTTCCAACGGTCACCAGGGCGTCTCCCGGGGATACTACGCCCGCTCCGGTAGCCGCGCAGGCGTTGTCCGCGCCCCCTCCAACAACCGGTATGCCCTTTTCCAATCCCGTTCCGGCGGCAGCGGCACTCGTTATCGTGCCAGCGATTTCCGATGAACCGACGATCGGTGGCAGTAATCCCGGATCGATGCCGAGTAAGGAGCACATCTCGTTCGACCAACTGCCATCGACGACGTTGAACAACAATGTTCCCGAGGCATCAGAGGGATCGATCGCAATTTCGCCAGTGAGCCGGAACCTGATGTAGTCCTTGGCAAGCAGCACGTGCGCCAGACGATCGAACAACCCCGGTTCGTTCTCACGCATCCACAGCAGTTTTGTCGCGGTAAACCCCTCAAGCGCCGGATTACCGGTGAGTCGACGCAGCGATTCATTTCCGACCGTCTCACGAATAAACGCAGCTTCTGCGCTCGTCCGCACGTCGTTCCACAGAATCGCCGGGCGAATCACCCGGTTGGCCTCGTCGAGTGCAACCAATGAATGCATCTGCCCGGAAAGCCCGACGCCGATCACCGCTGGCGACGCGATATCTGCAAGAACACTGCGAATCGCCAGGCAAGTTCCGTTCCACCAATCCTCGGGATCTTGTTCACTCCAGCCCGGCCGCGGCACTGACACAGTCATGGGGCTGCTAGTGGAGGCAAGGAGTTGCCCGGCGGGACCGACGGAGATGACTTTGATCGATGAAGTGCCTACATCTATTCCGAGAAACGTTGGTTGGGTCATGGTGGCGAGACTGTATCAAGCTGCAAGAGGCATGACTACGTGCAGCCAGGTTAAACCAAAAGGCCCGTCAACCAAATACCAGGTTTGCGACGGGCCCAGGTTTAGGTTTGGCACGAGCCATGTTTGACCCACGGAGCTGCCCGGTCACCCAGGTGTGCGCCCCGATATGATCGGGGCAATCGGGACACGCCCGGCGACCTGCCCTGGTGTGCCCCGCGGAGCTGCCTTCTGGTGCCCAAGTGCGCCTCGCACGCCCGGCGCCTAACGCCCTAGACCTCTCGAAAATCTCCCTCGACGGTGTCGTCATCGTCGCTGCCAGCATCATCGCCACCGTCCCCGTTATCATTGGCACCGGCATCGCCTTCGTCATCACCGGCGTCATCCCCGGTATCGGCATCGCCTCCAGCGGCCTGGTTGGCAGCGTACACAGCCTGGCCGACCGCCTGGAGCGCCGTCTGCAATTCTTCCGTTGCAGAAGCGATTACCGAGGTCTCGGCAGCTTCATCGGCAAGTAAGTCCTTCACGATACCGATTTTCGTCTCGACGCCGCTCTTGATTTCGTCCGGGATTTTGTCCCCTTCGTCTTTGAGGATTTTCTCTGCCTGGAACACCGCGCTCTCGCCAGCGTTCCGGGTTTCGACACTCTCGCGCTTCGCCCTGTCGGCCTCGGCGTTTTCCTCGGCTTCCCGGAGAAGGCGCTGGACTTCGTCGTCAGACAGACCCGACCGGCCCGTAATGGTTATGTGCTGTTCCTTGCCGGTGCCGGTGTCCTTGGCGGAAACTTTGAGGATTCCGTCGGCGTCGATGTCGAACGTGACCGCGATCTGCGGGACCCCGCGTGGCGCCGGCAATACGCCATCCAGGGTGAAACGACCGATCGACGTGTTGTCGCCTGCCATGTCCCGCTCACCCTGCACGATGTGGATCTCCACGCTCGACTGGTTGTCAGCCGCAGTCGTGAAGGTCTCGGTCTTCGATGTCGGGATCGTCGTGTTCCGCTCGATGAGCGCCGTCCGCACGCCACCGAGTGTCTCAATGCCGACAGAGAGCGGGGTCACGTCCAGGAGCAAAACGTCTTTTACTTCGCCCTGCAGCACACCCGCCTGGATTGCCGCGCCAACAGCAACGACCTCATCCGGATTGATTGTCCGGTTCGGCTCTTTTCCAAACAGCGAGGTGACTTTTTCGATGACTATAGGCATTCGGGTCATCCCACCGACCAGGATCACCTCGTCGATTTCGCCCGTCTTAATGCCAGCGTCCTTGAGGGCAGCTTTGGTCGGAGCGACAGTCCTCTCAACAAGCTCAGCGGTCAACTCCTCGAGCTTGGCCCGTGTCAGGGTCGACTGGAGGTGCTTCGGACCGGACGAGTCGGCGGAAATGAACGGCAGGTTGATCTCGGTCGATGCAACCGACGAAAGCTCGATCTTCGCTCGCTCTGCCTCGACCCGCAATCGCTGGTGTGCCGAAACGTCGTCTCTGAGGTCGATCAGGTTCTCCTGCTTGAACTCATCTGCCAGGTAATCGACCAGTCGAAGGTCGAAGTCGTCGCCCCCGAGGTGGGTGTCGCCGTTGGTGCTCTTCACCTCGAACACGCCCTCACCGAGGGCAAGGATCGTCACGTCAAACGTACCGCCGCCGAGGTCGTATACCGCGATGGTCCGCTCGCCTTCTTTGTCAAGTCCGTAGGCCAGGGCAGCCGCAGTCGGCTCGTTGATGATTCGTAGTACTTCGAGACCAGCCACCTGGCCGGCAACTTTCGTCGCCTCGCGCTGGCTGTCGTTGAAGTAGGCGGGAACAGTGATAACGGCCTGCTCGACCTTCTCGCCCAGCTTTGCCTCGGCGTCTTCCTTCAGCTTGCGGAGCACCATTGCGGAGATTTCAGCAGGGGCGCTTGTCTTCCCATTAAGGATGATTCCAGCATCACCGCCGTCTAACTCGCCCAACTTGAACGAAACGTTTTTGATGTCGTTCTGGACCGACTCGTCGTTAAACCGGCGGCCAATGAACCGCTTTGCCGAATAGATAGTGTTCTCAGGGTTTGTAATCGCCTGACGACGCGCAAGCTCCCCGACAAACCGCTCGTCGGTTTTCGCGTTGAACGCCACGACCGAAGGCGTGGTGCGCCGGCCCTCAGCGTTCTCGATGATCTGGGGTTCGCCTGCTTCCATAACCGCCATTGCGGAGTTCGTAGTTCCGAGGTCGATACCAATAACCTTTGCCATTGCTCTTTCAGATTTCCTTTTCAGATTCCGTATATTCGGAATCCGGTTGTTTCAGGTGGATATTCGTTGGTCAGGCCACTCCGGGCCAGTTTCGTTCCCGGGTTTTCGCTCGCTCTCGATTTCGCAACTGCCTACTCCGGGTCCCCTTGAGATTTTGAGGGAGGTTCTACAGAAGGCTCGATTGCGATCTCGACCTGCGCTGGCCGGACTACCTCGTTGTATTGCAGGTAGCCAGGCCGGAGCTCCTTGATAACCGTATTCGGTTTGTGATCTGTCGAAGGACTCGACATGAGCGCCTCGTGCTTGCGTGGGTCAAAGTCTTCGCCCACTGAAGCGAACCGTTCAAACCCCTCGGCGGCGATTGCATTTGCGAAATTCTTTTGAATCGCCGTAATTCCTTCGAGCCAACTCGCATCGGTATCTTTCAAAGTGTCGGATTTGAGTGCCGTCTCGAGTTGGTCGATCACATCGGCAAAACGCAAAACAATTCGTTGCTGGTTCCGTAATCGCGACGATTCCTGCTCCGCTTCGATCCGCCTCCGGTAGTTGACAAGATCGGCCTGGGCCCGCTGTGCCAGCCTTTTGAACTGTTCCTTCTCGCGCAGCGCTTCGGCAAGTTCGCTATCTGGAGAGACTTCAGCATCTTCCCCGGCGCCCGTAGTTTGCTGATTTTCTGCCCGTCCTTCCTGCTGTCGATCGTCTTCCGGCTGTGGTGAATCTGGTTCTGGCAACATTTTCTACTGACTTGTCGAAATCTGGAAACGTTTTTTTTGGGTCGGTTCCACGAAATGACGGTATTACGGTTCAGCGCCCCTTAATCGGCACCAACATATGAGAGTATCTGCCGGAGTTCGTCTGCCGCTACCCTCGCGGCCTTTGTATCCGAAACTTCCGGACTGGATTCCAGCAACGAAACGATATCCGTCAGGGACCTGACCAGATCCAGGACGAGGCTCACCCCGTTCAAATTCAGCCCCAATTCGTCGGCGAGCCGACGTATGACGCGCAGTCGTTCGACATCGGAGTCGGAATACAGGCGCCGGCTGCCCTGCGACCGCTGGGGCTTTACGAGACCTTCCTTGTCGTACTTGCGCAACGTTTGAGGATGCATGTCGACCAGGCGGGCCGCCACACTGATCACGTACACCCCCGTGAGCCTGCCGGGGGCACCATATCCAGGGCCTCGCGATCTCGCTTGCCCGCGGGGGCCATCCGATTGTCGCGGCTGCCTTGCGACCGGAAGGTGACGATTCTCGTCGCCATCCGACGAGATGTCGAAAAGATCGGCAAGCATCCGGTTCAACGCATCCGACCTCGACCACGCCAGGTCCTCTGTACTGAAATGTTCCTGAGCGCGCGATGTACGGTCGAAATCCTGTGTCAAAGTGAACCCTTGGTGGGGTCTGCAGCTCAAAGAGGTTCGGGCCCAGACCTTGAATTGCAACTGAAAGCAATTACCGAATCAAGCTAAATCACACGCGGTATATTGTAATAGTTGATACGGCTCGTGTAAACTTCCTGCGGGGAAATCGTCGTTGACCGGTCTGTCGGATTGTCTGATTCTACATTTTTGTTACGAAATCAACCCTGGATATCTTGTAAACAAGGATTTTTCGTAGTAGTATCTCCGCCGGTTCGTCTGACGACGAGACTTGCGCCGCAGGAATCGTAACCGGTACGAGTCAATATTTTTGGAACGCCCCGACCATGATCCGGCGGGGACGAAAGTAGAAGGAAACAAAGTGCTTTACTTGAAGGCTTGCCCGAAGTGCCACGGCGACATTGAGCTGGTGGTGTACTCAGACAGCAAGACCCTGCAGTGCCTGCAATGCGCGTTCACTGTCGACTCGAAGGTATCGGCACGCCGAGCAATGAGCGAGAAAGCCCAGGCAACGACCGCGGCTGCGTAATAAATACGTGAATTCACCTCAGAATTCATTCCCGAAGGCTCCGGTTCCCACCACCGGAGCCTTTTTTTGTTGTGCGTTAGGCGCCGGGCGTGCGAGGCGCACTTGGGCGCCGTTCTAGCTACAGCTCCGCGGGGCACGCCAGGGCACGGGCGAGGTGTGTTCGTCGGCGCCGGGCGTTTTTCGACTGACGCCCGGCGATAACGGACAAACTCTGACCTTTGTGATACAAAGCACACATGGACCAGCGGGCCTTCTGGACCTGCACTGCGCGCCCGATGACAACACCCAACATCAGCAACGATTCAGGCTCTCCATCGAACGTCCCCGAAGTGGTCATACAGCGGCTGCCGCTCTACGTGCGCGCGCTGTCGCAATTTTCGGACTCTGGGAATAACGTCATATCCTCGGAACAGCTCGGGCGGAGGCTGCAGATGACCCCTGCCCAGATCCGCAAGGACCTTTCATATTTTGGTCGGTTCGGCAAGCAGGGTCGAGGGTACAACGTCGCATCGCTCGAACAGCGGTTGCGGTCGATCCTCGGGCTGGACCGCGCATGGAACACCACGGTAATCGGCATGGGTCGGCTCGGACGGGCCGTGGTTTCCTACCCGGGGTTTGCGCCCGAGGGTTTCAATATCGTTGCGGCTTTCGACGCAGACGACGATATCGTTGGTCAGACGATTTCAGGTCTCGACGTCCAGTCGATTTCCGCCCTCTCGGAGATTGTGAAAGAGAAGGACATCAAGATAGGTATCGTGACTGTCCCGGTCGAACATGCCCAGGAAGTGATCGATGCACTCGTTGACGCGGGAATCAAGTCAATCCTGAACTACGCCCCCCTGTCGCCCAAGGTGCCAGATGGTGTGACTGTCAGGGGCATCGACCCGGTCCTGTCACTGCAGTCGATGACGTACTACATCAACGAATAACGTCCTGGTATGTCGCGCCGAACTGCCTGGCGCCCGGGTATCCTCCCAATGTAATCGGGATAATCCGGACAGGCCCGGCGCCAGCGCAAAACACCTGAGCAAATAACCAATACTGGCTCCGGGCTTACTTCCAAGGCGACGAGAACCCAACGCCCCGCAATGCCATAAGCCTTTCTATCAGGTACGAACGTCACTTCGAGGCCACGGCACCTATCGAGTACCTTCGTGACCATCAGCGTAAATACCTTCAGTGGCACCTACACGAAGTGCTAAAGGCGCTGGAGTACATTCAAGATAAAGGCAGATAGAGGTGGTCCCGGTTGTCTGAACAGTTCAGTCCGTTTTATAAGTGGAATCGTGCCCCTGTTTGTCAGGCCGCCGCGGGTGTCGGCAGCGCTTTGGTGTAAAACTGGTCCGGGGTCATTCTGCCGAGGCTCGAATGGGGCCTTCCCGAATTGTAGAACTCGAAGTACCGCCCGAGTCCAATTCTGGCTTCCGAAACCGATTCATACGCTCTCAGGTACACCTCCTCGTATTTGACGCTTCTTTTGCTCACGCCAGGCCTCTGGCACAGTCGTTCGATGAACACGTTATCTCTCCAGCTCCCCCTCCCGTCCATGCTGATCCGGATCCCGGCCTCTTTCAGCAGGCCGGTGAAGACCTCGCTTGTGAACTGGCTCCCCTGGTCCGTGTTGAAGATGTCGGGCACTCCATAACGTTCCAGGGCTTCTTCAACCGCCCACACACAGAAGGCGGTGTCCATCGTGATCGACACCCGCCAGGCCAGTACCTTCCGACTGAACCAGTCCATCACGGCGGCGAGGTACACGAACCCCCTGGCCATCGGTATGTACGTGATGTCCATCGCCCACACCTGGTTGGACCTGGTCACAGCAAGCCCGCGCAGCAGGTACGGATACACAAGATGACGGGGATGTCGCCGGCTGGTGTTGGGCTTCCGGTACAGCGCCTCGACGCCCATTCGCCGCATCAGCGTGGAAACGTGTCTGCGCCCGGAGAAGATAGCTTCCTGGCGCAGCAGGTCCCGCATCATCCTGCCGCCCGCAAAGGGATGATCGAGGTGAAGCTCGTCGATGCGGCGCATCAACTGAAGATCAGCATCGCATACCGGTCGGGGTTTGTAGTAGACGCTGCCGCGGCTTATGCCCACCGCCTTTGCCTGGCAGGTGAGGGGTAGCCTGTGATTGCGATCGATCATCGTCTTGCGCTCGGCAAACCGGCCTTTGCGAGCGCACCCTCTAAAAAATCGTTCTCCAGTGCAAGCTCACCGATCTTGGCGTGCAGGGTCTTCATGTCCACTGGCTTCTCAGCCGGACTTGATCCGGTGCCAAACACCTCTGACGCCCGGTCAAGCAACTGGGTCTTCCACTGGGTGATCTGGTTCGGGTGCACATCGAACTGGCTCGCCAGTTCCGCGAGAGTTCTTTCGCCGCGTACCGCGGCAAGGGCCACCTTCGCCTTGAAGGCTGCCGAGTGGTTACGGCGGGGTCGTCTGGCATTTCTCGCTCCTGTTTCTAGAGGCACTATGATGCCTCACTCAGGCAGCGATTCCACTTATACCCCTGTTCAGATTTCCGGAGCCACCTCTCACATGTCGAACGAACCCACCTCTACACCTAACTACACATTGGGCTATAGCGATGAATTCCAGAAGGTGCTTGAGCGTCGAACTGCAGAAAACAACGCGTTCTACCTCTTGCCACACGTGAAGCCCGGAATGAGGTTGCTGGATTTTGGTTGCGGTCCCGGGACGATCTCTGTCGGGTTAGCAAAAGCAATTGAGCCGGGTGAGTTTCACGGGATCGACA
>JADFLG010000137.1 GCA_022564545.1 Chloroflexota bacterium
CGGGGTGTCCAATTGTGAGAAGTGTTTGCGATGCGGATTGACCAGATCTCTCCGCGCAGGTCGAGATGACAAGTCAGAGGTGATTCCGAAGTGAGTTGTTTGTAAATAAAGGCGAGGAAGAACGAAAGAAAGAAGGTAACCGCAATGGCTTCAGGATCAGAGTTTGAAGGGAAAGTGGCACTGATCACAGGCGCTACTTCTGGCATTGGCAGGGCTACGGCGATCGAGTTCGCTACCGCTGGTGCCAGTGTTGTCGCAACCGGTCGACGGGCTGATCGTGGTCGAGAGTTGGAGACAGAAGCTTCAGGTCTCGCAGGCTCAATCCTGTTCGTCGAGGCCGACGTTACCGTGGCGGACGACGTGAAACGCATGGTCGACGCAGCCGTCGACGAATTCGGTGGTCTCGATTTCGCGTTCAACAACGCCGGTGCTTCAAGGAGCCTGGGCGCTGACGGCAAGGCCCGGCTTCACGAATACACCGATGAAGACTGGGACTACTACTCGGAGATGTTTCTGAAAAGTGTTTGGCGCTGCATGAAGCATGAGATCGAGGTGATGCTCCCGGCTGGCCATGGCGTGATCATCAACAACGCATCCGTAGCCGGTGTTGTCGGGGCGGGCAACGCGGCATATACCACGATGAAGCACGGTGTGGTGGGATTAACCAGGTCGGCAACCCGCCAGTACGCTGGCGAGGGATTGCGGTTCAACGCTGTGTGCCCGGGCTGGATAGACACCGAGATGACGGCCGCGTGGAAAGATGATCCAGAACGGTCGGAATTCTTTTTCTCCAAGCAGAGTGTCAAACGTCCGGGCGAGCCACCGGAAGTCGCTTCGCTGGTAAAGTGGCTGTGCTCTGACGGGGCAGCGTTCGTGGACGGTGTGGCGTGGCGAGTCGATGGCGGCCTGTCGGTGTGAGGTTGAGAGAGTGGCATTGCGAGTGTTCTTACGGGATGAGGACCGGAATATGACGACGCGTGAAAAGTTGGTTTTTGAAGCTCCGGGGCCGGGCACATGGGTGTTGGACAACCAGCATTTTCCCAATCCACTTAGCCGTTTCAAGCGAGGTCTTGGCTCGGAATCATCAAACCCGTCAATGAATATGACTCGTGCCCGGTACGGTGCTCTGACCAGCGTGAGTTCTGTCTCTATTCACGGATTCAACTATGCACGCCGCGATCGAGTCGGTGTCCCGCCAGGTTCTTCTGAGGCACAAACCGTCGATAATCCAGTCGTGGCCGAACGGGTCGAGCGGGCGCGGCAGGTCGTCGTCAACAAGTTGTGGCAAAAAGACCTGGAGCGCTGGGACAACGAGATCAAACCAGATTCGATCGAGCGCAATCTGAAGCTGGCCCGCATCGAAGTCGACGCATTGGATCACCGCGGCCTGGCTGAGCATCTATACCGGTGTCGTTCGAACATGGCAGAGATGCAATTTCGCCATCACATGTTCACGAATGTGAGTGGATATCCGGCAGCATTGTTCATTCTGAACGTCAGCGAGTGGACAGGGCTTGATCCGGGCGACCTGCATCAGCTACTGGACGGCTCATCCCGCCTTTCGAGCGGGGCAACGGAGCAGTTCGAAGCGGTGGTCGACGCGATTCGAAGCGACGAAGAATCGACGGCGATTCTCAACTCTGGCGACGACGCACAGTCGATACTCCGTGAACTACTCGACATTCCTGGGACCGTTGGCGATGCCGTGGACCGGTTCTGGCTCATAGACGGCCATGCGCTGGCCACCGGCTTCGACCTTCACAGCGTATGCGCCTATGAACTACCAGAAATTCTGGTTGACAGGATCAAGGACGCCGTCGAAAACGGAATTCCTGACAGGTCTATCGATGCCCTCGAAGCAGCTGAGTTCATCAGGCTACGTGTGCCTGCAGAACACCGAGAAACGTTTGATGCCGAGTTGGCCGACGCTCGAAATATCGCGCGGTTGAAAGACGAACGAGGAATTTACAACGATATATGGGCCTCTGGAATCATGCGGAAAGCGATCCTGGCCGCGGGGCGTCAGTTGGTCGAGGACGGGCTGTTGTCTGACAGCGAGAATTTGATCGAAGCGGATTGGGCAGAAATGCAATCGTTGCTCCGGGGTGTAATGTCAGTTTCGGATGCCGAGTTGGCCGACCGCCGCGTCGAGCGTATGTCGCTCACCTGGCGGGATGCCCCTGCCCGGCTTGGACCCCCACCGACAACTCCCCCACCGATTGAGGGCTTGCCGCCGGAGGTCGAACGGTTGTACAAGGCACTCGAGATCGTGGAGAAGTCGATTCGTCCTCCGGCAATGTCCGAAGATGCTCCCGATCTCACTGGCACGGCCGCCAGCAAGGGGAGCTACGAAGGCAGAGCTAGGGTCGCCGTTGGCGACTACAGGTTCGATCAGATCGATCAGGGCGACGTACTGGTAACTTCGACTCACTCGGAGGCGTTTAGTGCTGTTGCGGGCCGTGTTGGCGCAATTGTGACCGATACGGGCGGGATTCTTTCGCACCTGTCGATTGTTGCGAGAGAGCTCGGGATTCCGTGTGTGGTGGCCTGCAAAAACGCGACAACCGTAATTCCCGAGGGCGCACTGGTGCGGGTGGATGGAAATTCTGGAGAAGTAACGATTTTGGGTTAGTTTAACAGGCGGGCGAGGATCTCCAGTTATTACCGTGGTTCGAGGAAAGAATCGAAATGATAACTTCGGGGAAGGACGATCCGGAGCGGTCAGAATTTTTAATCCCGAGCGGCAGAGCGTGAAGCGTCCGGGCGAGCCACCGGAAGTCGCATCACTGGTGAAGTGGCTGTGCTCCGATTGGGCAGCATTCGTGGACGGCTTAGCCTGGCGGGTTGACGGGGGCCTGTCGATATGACGTTGAGGGAGTTTATTTGACCGGCAGCGATGCCCTGTTCACAGGTTCGATACCCGAGGTTTACGACACCTACCTGGTGCCCTTGATTTTCGAGGCGTATGCGAGCGATCTCGCCGACCGGGTCGCCGCTCTGGCACCACCAACCGTCCTGGAAACCGCGGCTGGCAGCGGCGTTGCGACGCGCGCCGTGGCGTCCCGCCTGGCACGTGATGCGCGCTACACCGTGACCGATCTCAACCAGGAGATGCTCGATCATGCCGAGCGGGCACAAGAGCCGGACGACCGTATCGAGTGGCGGCAGGCAGACGCCCTGGAATTGCCTTTCGATGCCGACTCGTTCGATGTCGTGATCTGCCAGTTCAGCGTGATGTTTTTCCCGGACAAAGTGGCCGGTTACGCTGAAACGTTACGGGTGCTCAAACAGGGCGGTAGCTTTCTGTTCAGCGTGTGGGACCGCATCGAGGCCAATGAGTTCGCAGATACCGTCACACAGGCCGCAGCCACGGTGTTTCCTGACGACCCGCCGCGTTTTCTCGCCCGGACTCCGCACGGTTACCACGATGTCGATTTGATTCGAAGTGATCTGGTCCAGGCAGGGTTCACCCGGTTATCGATTACCACGTTGGAGGAGACCAGCTCGGCGCCGTCGCCGCGCCACCCCGCGGTCGCATACTGCCAGGGCACGCCACTGCGCAACGAGATCGAATCTCGGGGCGTGGGCCTACTCGACGAAGTCACCGATCGTGCGACGGAAGCGATCGCGTCTCGCTTTGGCAATGGACCGGTGACTGGGAAGATCCGGGGCCATATCGTGGCGGCCGTGCGCTGACGCGCGGCGGTCTTCGGTTCACACAGCCAGTGAAGGCGCGGGCGAACTCGCTGGCGCAGTGTGACAGTTGCGTGGATTCCGCTCGTCCTGCCGACGGTACACTCACGACTGCCAGCTCGATGAGTCGGGTGCTCGCTAATCGAATTTGCTTACTGGTCCGTCTGTCTTCTGCCGGCGCCGTGCCCGGAGCAGGCCCCGTCAGGTACTTCGTTCACTCTTCTGTTGCAGTGTTGTTCAACTCTTTCAGTGCCCGCACCACATCGTCGACGTGCCTGGATATTGCCAACTCGTGGTGGAACACCCTGCACACCACGCCCTCACGGTCGATGATAAAAGTGGCCCTGCGGACCGGAGCTATTCCGAACGTCCAGCGACGTCTCACCCCGAAGAGCGCACCCAATGCGCCATCTGAATCTGCGATCAGCGGAAACGGGAGTTGATTCGCCTCACGGAAGCGCTGATGGCTCTCGGTAGAGTCTCGACTGACGCCCACGAGCACGGCGCCCAGGCTCAAGATCTCCTCGTAACGGTCACGGTACGAGCGGGCTTCCATCGTTCACCCGCGTGTGAAATCCTTCGGGTAGAAGTAGATGACCACATGTTTGTTACCGCGGTGGCCGGCAAGCCGAAATATCGTGCCGTCGTCGAGTTCGGCCGTGAAATCTGGCGCCGTATCGCCGATCGACAACATAGCTCTGCATCTACCTCCGCCACGTTCCGGCCAGCAACCGGAGAGCCTGTACACCAGCGCCGAGTGGGTAATAGTAGACGCAACGGGGCCGGGCATCCAGTTTAACTGGGACTGTATCAACGACAACCTGGTCGGCGCGCAGGTTGTTTTTGCTCTCGCCCAGGCGGGAGCATATCAACAGTGCTGAGAATGTGAGCAAACGATGCCCGAAAACACCGAAAGAGTTGATGAGAATGCGTTACCAAACGACAAGTTCGGGTTTCGCATTTAAGGAGTTATGGCGCATCTACCGGAGCCTCAGGCCGGCCAGACTCAAGAGTTTCACAGGTTGATTGGTGCGGACGATTTGGCAACCAAACCGCACTGTTCGATCGATAATTTCTGGTGACCGGAAGATCTGGACGCGGTCAAGACGGCACTCAGTGACGTTGCCTCGGTTCACCGGTCGTTCGAAACGAGTGTCGATTTCGACAACCTGCGAGTTGGTGCCTGGGGCTGCGCCTACGGCCTGAAACACAACGACGACCACTTTTGTCGTTTGGCGCCGGGCGTGCGAGGCGCACTTGGGCGCAGAGGAAGCTCCGCGGGGCAGGCCGCCGTGCGGGAAGCAATGGTCCCCCTGACAAAGCGTCTTCGCCCGGCTGACAGGCCATACTGGCCGCACACCACTATGGTGCTTGATGCAAAGCCCCATGAACGTCCATTGATGGAAGCGAATCTACAGAAAGTCGATATGACCGGGACCATGCGGTTTGAATCAATCGAGTTGATCGGCCATGTGGGTCCGTCGAGGGGAGGCGAATATCAAATTCTGTCGTCGTTCCCGCTGCTGGGCTGATGTTTCTGGGCGAAATCAGGATTGGCGTTTTGCCAGTCACCTCTGGTCGTCTATGATGCCCGGCGATGTGGTCCGATGAGCTGGAACGGACATTGGCTGTGGCGCTGAGAGTGAGGAGACGGACCATGTACTCGGGAATCGTTCCCTCCCTGATGGGGGGCATCGCGACTTTTTTTGTGATCGCGTGTGGTTCGGAATCGGTTGCTTCTGATCCGGCGTCGGGGCTAGCGGCTGAAGGTCCGGTCGTCGTGCGCGCCGACGATACTTTTACCGTGGATTCGGTCGTCGGCGCCGGGTGGAAGAAATCGAAACAGTTGTCGGCGGAACTGCTGCAGGGTACGGATGAGGTCTGGTACGGGTTCTTCCAGCAAAAAGACATCGAGATTCGTTTCTACGCCTCCCACGAAGACGCGGTGGCGCTAGGCGTTGACCCGGCCGAAGAGGCCATTGGCAGGACGGCGCAGTCGGCGGAGGCCGGTGGCAAGCTTG
Organism: Chloroflexota bacterium; assembly: GCA_022564545.1. Taxonomy (GTDB): domain Bacteria; phylum Chloroflexota; class Dehalococcoidia; order Lucifugimonadales; family Lucifugimonadaceae; genus Lucifugimonas. The sequence continues at coordinate 5,715 of JADFLG010000137.1, forward strand.
ACCAGTCGAGGGCCCGCACCGGCTACGACGCGTTTGTGATCGTCGGCAACCTGGTGATGCTGTGTGAACTGGAAGTCGCAACGTGCGAGGCGCTGATATCGCAACTCAAATGAAGCCGCCGCTGGTGAACGCGTACTGACGTAACTGGAGATGGCGGATGGTCTGAAGGGGGCGACAGGTGTGGCATAGACAGCTATTTTCGCTTTGCCTTGTCCTTTTAGCACTTGCAGCATTTTCAGCCTGCGGGTCGGAGAATCCGGACGCGGGCGTGGCATCCGATCGGAACGACGCTTCGTCTTCGGCGCCCGCGAATGACCCGGGAACATCGCTGATCGTCGATAACGGCGGAATTTACTCGATCGAAGACTTCGAGGCCGCGGGCTATAAGAAGGTGACCCAATTCGATCTGGAAACGCTTCCAGGCGCCACCGACGCGTGGTACGGGTTTGCCAATCAAAAAGACTTCGAGCTCAGGATTTATCCCACGCATCAGATAGCCCTCGACGAGGGTGTGGAACCGGCAGAAATCGCTATTGGCAAGGGGGCAGTCCCGTGGCAGAAAGCACCTCCCGTCCGGTTCTTTTCCTACGTAGTCGTGGGAAACGTCGTGATGCTCTGTGAGCTTGAAGTCGCCTCGTGCGAAGCCCTGATAGCACAACTCGAATAAGGCCGCTGGGAGAGCGCCGAGTGGCGCGGTGGGGTGTCAGTTAAGTTGATCGATAAGCAGGTCGCAGTTTTCTCGGGCCACATCGATCGCATCACCGGGGCAGAGCAGGATCAGGTTTCCGAGGATCATGTAGTCGTAGTACTTCGCCTCGAGGCAGGTCGCGGCGTGCGCCGTCTGCATGAGCAGGCCGTGGCACTCGCGGGCGTCTTTCACTCCAACCGTCCACGTCGCCGTGGATTCCGTCAGCTTTGCGTTTTCTCCGACGCGCTCCTCGGCCAGGCCGGTTCCATGCTCAACCGCATCGGCATGCGAAGGGTAAAAACGGAGTTCGTAATCTTCCCTGCGTACGGGTCCAGTCCCCAGAATCCGTAGTAAGCCGACTCTGCACTCGGTAGCTCTGATACGTCGTACTTCTTGTTCTTTTTGAATCCAACCGCCGTAAATTCGTCGAAAGTGTAAATTCGACCCTCGTCGATAACGCGGGCGCCGATCGCCGCATCGCCGCCGGCCCCTCCCGACGAGTCGCTGCCGCAGCCGAGCAGTGCAATCGGCACCAGCAGCGCCGAAAGGACCGCCGCTATCGTGAGCCTGGTCGCTGAAATGTTCGGAAATCGCCACATGTCACACCCGCCATGTTTCATAAGGGACGCCTGAATACACTTGCGGGGCATGCGTGCGCAAATGACGTGACCGATGATGGAAGCGAGCGGACGTTGGCTGCGC